>JBARSJ010000113.1:0-4484 GCA_049644685.1 Anaerolineales bacterium | reverse complement strand
GCTGCAAGTTCTATTGCGGAATTCAGAATTCCTCAAATTATCATAACACTATTTACTCGTGTTTAGAAAGTCGTATTAAGGAAATTGAGCCGCCAAACCAGTTGATTCGTGTGAAAGTTTTTGGTGCAATTTCGGTGCAATCAGTGTGGAAAGGATGGAAATAATGGATTCAATGGACATTCATTGGTTGACTCCATCGAGAGGATAGACAGAAATTACCCCCATAAACACTGTGTTCAGTCACCCCTTCGGATTCGAAGTCAGACGCTCTATCCATTGAGCTACGGGTGCGTGGTGGGAAGATTGTATCTTATTAGAGGGTAAAAGTCAAGAAATGCAGCTGCTGTTGTACTTCTTGGTTCAATTCTAGAGTTTCCTGGTGCAATTTCGGTGCAATTATCAGAAATGATCAGATCGCAGGGATTATCTATCAATAAGTCTAAAAATCGCTTAGAAATTTCCTCTAATTATGGATATGTAGGGGGATTTTCCGGGTGGCGTCTGACAGGAGGTCAGATGTTTATATTAGGCGTTTGATATCAAGTCAGGTGTATTTTTTGAGCTCCTGACAAAAAGTCATTTGAATTCTTTAATCATCTAAAAAAATGTCAAGTGAAGATCAGAATGTAACAATGACCTGCCTCCTCTAAACTGCAATCCTAACACTGTTTACGGATTGTTTTTTGAGAAGGCAGGTCAATAGCAGTTATTCATCAATATCTGTGAAAGTTTCTATGATATGGATCCCGTGTTTGTTAATCTCCTTCATGAAGGATTGATACACTTTGTCTTTGAAACATTCCTCAGGGGGCACTATGCCCTTGGTGTTAATTTCCCCTCGTCCGATTAAAACTGCACCAATGGCTGCTGAAAAGCCTGTCACACGAGCCATTGAAGAAATATTATTTTCAGTATCAGCTTCATCCCACAAATAACTGTCTACGCTGTACAGCTTACCGTTCTTTCGTCCTGTGACTGTGTTCCACATCACGCATACATCGGTGTCTTCCTGATGGGGGATAAGTTTGGGCTCAAGCACGGCAAGAAGAAACTCACGGGGTGAGATAGTTGTTTCCTTTATCTCAATTGGTTCTAGATCGAGCATACCAGTTTCTTTTAGTGTTTGAATCCCTTGCCAGTGACCTGGCCAACGAATAGTTTTTTCTGCGAACTCTTGGAGGTCATTTCGCGTGTATATTATGCTAGGCATACCGGGAGTGATGGCACACTCTAAAATTTCATTGATATCAAACTTGTTAAAATTAAAACTTTCCAACTCTGTTCCCGCTTCGACTGAAACTGCTTTACCTTCTTTTTGGATCATAAGGTTGACCATGTATTCACGTAAAACATGTTCAAAAGACCAGGTGATCATATACTTTAGAGGATGGCGGCTGGAGGCAGCTTTGGAAGGAATCCCGCCTACTCGGGCCACAACTTTCTCAGCCTTATCAAGTTTACGGATGCCCTCGCCAACCATGATATTGCTAATACCTGGCGCAAATCCAATACCATCAAGGAATGTTATGCCCTTTTTAATGGCCTTATCATGGAGAAGGTCCCCATATTCGTTCAATGTCAAACCATCAGGGATTATTAAACCCTCAATTTCGTCGGAATCTGGCCGCCTGTGATACTCTTCCAGCACATCAACTAAGTCTAACCCGGCTGTTATTGCCGTATCCAGCAATGCATAGCTTGTCCTTCTGTCAGGAAGAGTTGAAACACCTACATCATACTTCAACATTAAATCCGCGGTTGCTTTAAGATCGAGCACATCTTGTTCGTGTATTTGTATTTTCGGGTTTCCGATCCAATTACTTGTAGCGCGTAGTCTCTTTTCATTCCGCCCAACAAGGCCAACTGATGTGACGTCTTTCCTACTTACAAGGTCCCACGCAACAGCTGCTCCAATTTTGCCCGACCCACCGAATACTAGAATTTTCATTGTTTGGTCTCCTGGAATAGAATATAAATATTTTTTTCAACGCGGGGCTAACTTGTGCCCCACCCCCCAGATTTTGTACCAGTCTTTATGTTAGTGCAATTTGATGAATTTGAGTAGAGGGAAACATGATTATTTCTGGAAACGGCGGTCGATATCCCAATGAACTATGCGGCGTAATGGTATTGTATTCCTTTTCGTCACTTCTCAATCAAAACCTTTACCTCTTTCAGAGTATAAAAGATTCTCCATTCAACAATTCACCTCGCATTTTCCTGTTGAATGACTCAGTATACACGTTTTCCCAGGGACTGCCTGGCTCGATAAGGAGCGGTTTGATCTGATGATTTGTGATTGAGAATACATTTATTGTAATTATCAGTGTGTTACAAAAAACAGGATAAAAATGAAATGAATCGAGCCGTCAATCCAGATGGGTTGGGGGTTATTTCTTGGTGCAACGCCGGTGCAACCAAAACGAGAAAAGATAAGATAACAGGGGTAAGGTTTTTGTTCCGATCACTTAAGGTCGAAGCGGTCAAGACTCATCACCTTGTTCCAAGCAGTTACAAAGTCACTCAGGAACTTCTCCTGGGAGTCCTCACATCCGTAGACTTCCGCCAGGGCCCGGAGCTGGGAGTTTGAACCGAAGATGAGGTCGACCCGGGTAGCGGTCCACTTGAGTTCGTCTGTTTTCCGGTCGCGGCCTTCAAAGAGGTCTTCATCTTCTGAGGTCGCCTTCCACACCGTGCTCATATCGAGCAGATTTACGAAGAAGTCATTGGTGAGAATCTCCGGCTGACTGGTGAAGACCCCATGCTGAGATCCTCCAAAATTGACATTCAAGACCCGCATACCGCCCAAAAGGACTGTCATCTCAGGAGCAGTCAGCGTCAGCAGCTGGGCTCGATCAATCAGCAACTCCTCTGCCGTTACAGCATATTTCGCTCCGAGGTAGTTACGGAACCCGTCTGCCGCTGGTTCGAGTATTTTAAATGAATCCACGTCGGTTTGTTCTCTCGAAGCATCCGTGCGCCCCGGACTGAAGGGTACCTCCAGATCATGACCGCCATTCTTCGCAGCTAGTTCTACACCCGCACATCCACCCAGGACGATCAGGTCGGCCAGTGATACCACCTTACCGTCTGACTGGGCGCTGTTGTAATCATTTTTGATTCCCTCAAGAGTCTGCAGCACGTTTTTCAGTTGGACCGGTTGGTTGACTTCCCAGTCCTTTTGCGGCGCAAGGCGAACCCTAGCGCCGTTGGCGCCGCCGCGCTTGTCGGAGCCGCGGAAGGTAGATGCCGACGCCCAGGCGGTCGAGATCAATTCCGGGATCGAGAGGCCCGATTTAATAATCGTGGTCTTGAGGGCTGCGATGTCATGGGCGTCGATCAGCTCATGGTCGACTGCAGGCACTGGATCCTGCCAGATCAGTTCCTCTGCCGGAATCTCCAGGCCGAGATAACGTGAGCGGGGACCCATATCGCGGTGGGTCAACTTAAACCAAGCCCTGGCGAAGGCATCCGCAAATTCCTCGGGGTTCTGCTGGTAGCGCCGCGCAATCGGATCGTAGATCGGGTCGTAGCGCAGGGAGAGGTCCGCGGTGGTCATCATCGGCCGGTGTTTTTTCGACGGGTCGTGGGCATCAACCACCATATCCTCTTCTTCTACGTCCTTAGCCAGCCACTGATGGGCTCCTGCCGGGCTCTTGACCAGCTCCCACTCGTATTTAAACAGCACCTTCAGATAGCCCATATCCCATCGGGTCGGGTTCGGCTTCCAGGCGCCCTCGATGCCGCTGCTTATTGTATCGCCGCCTTTGCCGCTACCGAAACTACTCTTCCAACCCAGGCCCTGTTCTTCGATACCGGCAGCCTCAGGTTCTGGACCGACCAGACCCGCATCGCCTGCGCCATGACTCTTCCCGAATGTATGCCCGCCGGCTACCAGTGCTACGGTCTCTTCATCGTTCATGGCCATACGGGCAAAAGTCTCTCGTACGTCTCGGCCCGACGCCACAGGATCTGGGTTGCCATCCGGTCCTTCAGGGTTGACGTAGATCAGGCCCATCTGCACGGCTGCCAGGGGATTTTCGAGATCGCGATCACCGGAGTAACGGCTCTTGGGCTTGTCGCTCGTAGCCAGCCATTCTTCTTCAGCACCCCAGTAAATGTCCTCTTCCGGCTCCCAAACGTCCTCGCGTCCGCCTGCGAAACCGAAAGTCTTAAAACCCATCGATTCCAGGGCGCAGTTGCCGGCCAGGATCATGAGGTCGGCCCAGGAGATCTTGCTGCCGTATTTCTGTTTGATCGGCCACAGCAACCTGCGGGCTTTATCGAGGTTCACGTTATCAGGCCAGCTGTTGAGGGGCGCCAGGCGTTGATTACCAGACCCTGCCCCGCCGCGGCCGTCGCCCTGGCGGTAAGTACCTGCGCTGTGCCACGCCATCCGGATGAACAGCCCACCGTAGTGGCCGTAATCTGCCGGCCACCAGTCCTGCGAGTCGGTCATCAGGGCCTAGAGGTCCTTTTTCAGG
>JBARSJ010000112.1:0-9988 GCA_049644685.1 Anaerolineales bacterium | reverse complement strand
AGATCTAAATCTATTCTAGCGATGTGTTTTCCTGACCCGTAGTGAGCAATATCCCCGTAAAGAGTCACATTTATAGTTGGCATGAATTTGTGTTGCCGGCAGTGTGTGATTGCTTTCACTTTTACTGTAACATTAAAAGCGCACTTATTCAATAATGCTTATTTTTTTATTATCTAGGTTGTAAATAGGGTTAAATGAAAGGGGCTGTCTAAAAGTCAGCCCCCTACACATTTGTCATTCCGAGTGCAACGAGGAATCTATTATAAGCAGAAATACTCAAAACTGATTGTAACAAACTAAGGTATTAGCTGATTATGATCTCAGTGTGGATCCTTCACTTCGTTCAGGATGACAAAAGGATGAATAGTAATGAGACCAACGGGCTGTCCCAAATGTAATTGAGACAGCCTCTTAATGATCAATTGAAGATATCCGGATTAATAAATGGGTAGACTGGGATCGACTTCCAAAGCCCAGGCATTGATGCCATGTTTCAGGTTTTTTACTTTCTTAAAACCAGCGCTAACCAAGATTTCCAGAGCCCGGGTTGACCGGGTTCCCGATTTACAGAAGAGCACGATTTCCTGGGTGCTGTCCAATTCTGAAAGCCGAGAAGCAAATTGCCCCAGTGGGATTAGCTCGGAGCCGTCCAGGTTGGATATCTTCTGTTCGTGCGGCTCGCGGACATCAATCAACCGCAGATCAATCCCTTCATTTAACCGGGCTGCCAGATCACCAGCGGTGATATCCCAATCCTCTCCTGCTGAGCCAGCGTCATGATCGTGGGCGGGCATTCCGCAGAATGCTTCGTAATCTATCAGTTCAGTTATCTCCGGGTTTTCTCCACAAATCCTGCACCCCGGATTTTTTTTCAATTTGACAGTCTGGAAGGACATGTCCAGGGCATCATACAGCAGCAGTCTGCCGATCAGGGGTTCGCCAATTCCCAAAATCAACTTCAGCGTTTCAGCGGCCTGAATGCTGCCGATGGTTCCTGGTAAAACTCCCAACACTCCGCCTTCAGCGCAAGATGGCACCAATCCGGGAGGAGGAGGTTCCGGGAAAAGGCAGCGGTAGCAGGGACCCTGCTCTGCAAAGAACACGCTTGCCTGACCGTCAAAACGGAAGATGGAACCATATACATTGGGTTTCCCGGTCAGAACACAGAGATCATTCACCAGGTAGCGGGTGGGAAAATTGTCAGTACCGTCAATGATCAAATCGTAAGGTTCTGCAATCTCAAACGCATTTTCAGAAGTGATAAATTCATTGTAAATGTCAACCTGGATTTCCGAATTGAGATCCAACATCCGATCACGGGCTGATTCTACTTTTAAGTCCCCCAGACGGGATTCTCCGTGAATGATTTGCCTCTGCAGGTTGGAAAAGGCAACCAGATCATAATCGACCAGCCCGATCCGGCCAACGCCGGCTGCAGCCAGGTAGAGGGCAACTGGAGATCCCAACCCACCGGTCCCGATAATGAGGACAGAAGCAGCCTTGAGTTTTTGCTGACCTTCTAATCCCACATCAGGGATCAGCAAGTGACGGGAGTAGCGATGGATTTCCTTGTGCGATAATTCTGGAAGCATAGTCCCTCCTAAATGATGTATTCCTTCTATCCACCCGCAATAGAGGGAATGATCAGCAAGGTGTCATCTTCTTTTAATGGAGTTTCGATTCCCTGGAGTTCCTTGATATTCTCATCGCCCAGAAAAACATTTACAAAAGGACGCAGCTGTTGATCATCGGAAAGCAGATGTTTTTTGAGGAGAGGATATTGTTCCAAGGTGAATTCCAGAACTTCAGAAACTTTTTCGCCCGGAGCAGTGATGGAACTTTGACCTTCTGCATAGGGGCGTAAAGGGGAAGGTATTTTCAGGATAGGCATAGGTTAATTTTCCTTAATCTAATTCTACTCAATAATTATTCAATTTAACGGAGAGCGATTTAAAATTGCTCTCCATTTTTATTGATCAGGTTGTCCGTGAATTTTCTTCTGGAGAGATGATGATGTCCTCCGGGGAAAAACCGGATCGGTCATCAATCAGTCTCCAGGATTTGGATTCTACTGCCCGGCCGTTATCAACCCTGGTAATCAGGTAAGAATACCAGGGAATGGCCCATTCCCGATCGAATTCCGAGGGAAGATTGGGATGATCAGGATGGGAGTGAAAAATACCGATGATACTTTGTCCTAGTCGTTCAGCTTCTTTTTCACCACCCAGCATGTCTGCAGCAGTGATCAGATAGCGGTTGTGTCGGGCGGTATCTTCCCTCGCGTTTTCCAATATCAACAGGCTCTGGACAAACCGAATCCCTTCCTGTTCATACCCCAGCAGCAATCCTGCGCTTTCTTCGGGATAGGCGTTCTCTCCCTGGCTATGAATTTCATTGAGGAGGCGGCGAGAGATGTTAATGCTCATCTTGTTTTCCATAATTCATCATCACTGAGATATTTAAACCCGGCATCAGGAAAAACAGTCACAACCACTCCATCCTCCAGCTCATTCGCTACCTGACGGGCTGCCACCGCAGCTGCGCCTGAAGAAATACCAATAAAATAACCTTCTTCTCTTGCCAGGCAGCGGACCATATCGTAGGCATCCTCCGTTTTGACAGGTATGATCCGGTCTGCCGCGGATGGATCATAAATCCCAGGCTGCAGTGCGGAGGCAATGTGCTTTAAGCCTTCGAGGCCATTAAACGGGGAATCCGGCTGAACACCGATAATTTCCACATTGGTTTTGTGTTCCTCGAAGTAGCGGGAAACACCGGTAAGGGTTCCGGCGGTTCCCATGCCGGAAACAAAATGGGTGATTTTTCCTCCGGTTTGTTCCAGCAGTTCCGGGCCAGTGCTCTTGTAATGAGCTCTCCAGTTCTCAGGATTATCATACTGATTGGCGTAATAATATTTTTCTGGATGATCTTTTGCCATTTGCTGAGCAACCTGGATGGCGCCGTCTGAACCTTCCAGAGGATCGGTGAGCACCAGCTCTGCGCCCAACGCCTGAAGGATTTTTATCCTTTCCGGGCTGGCATTGGAAGGCAGGGCAAGGGTGATGGGAATACCTAAAGCTGATCCAAAGGTAGCATAAGCAATACCCATGTTCCCGGAGGTGGAATCTAGCAAATGCATCCCGGGCAGAATCCGTCCCTCATGGAGGGCGCTTTGAATGATTCCCCAAGCTGGTCGGTCTTTTACTGATCCGCTGGGGTTAAACCATTCTGCTTTGGCGAAAACCTGGACATTGCTGGTTCCATTATTGGACAGTGTAACCAGCGGAAGCAGGGGTGTATTGCCGACCAAAGACGGCATTCCCTCGTCAAGTGCTATTCTTTTTAGGTATGGTGTTAAGTCCTGCGTCATTAACTGATTCCTGCTTTAATAATAGCGGTCAATATTTTCTATGTCGCTGGGGGCATAAGTAGTCTGCGAAAATCGCCTCTGCTTCTAGAAATCTGTTGACCAGCTGATCTCAGGAAGCAGTTTTACGATCCCCGCTGTATACAGGCGCAAGTGATGTTCATAAACAAAACCATTTATTATGAATAAGATGATATTTATTTTAATAACTTCCTGGCAGGTGTCAACCCCACCCGGTGGATGTTCAGAGAAATATCTCTCCAACCGCTCCACAGCTATTGAGCGTGAATGGGGATCTAGCTCAACTATCTGATTAGTTCAGCCCTTTGAATCTTACCGTTGTTGGATCATTTCATCCGACAGAAAGTGACGGTGCCTGGTACCCGGTCAGGGTTTTCCAGGTATTATTTATCATTCCGGACCATCAATTATCCGCCAACCCCTGTGTTCGGCGATTTTCCGCAGTTCTGGAGAGGGGGTTACCGCAACAGGTTCTTCACTGATCTCCAGCATTGGTAAATCGGACATTGTATCTCCATATGCTGCTGCGATTTTCTCATTCTTATACCGGGTCAGGATAATGTCTGCTTTTTGCTGGTAAGCATTAACCGGTGTTTCAACGCCGGTTAATTTATTCTCCTGATAAATGAGAGAAGAACCTATCCCGTCTGCATCAATATGGTCCGCAAACAGGTCTACAAAGGGTTGGTAGGCGCTGGAGACAAGGACGATCTTTATTCCGGTTGTTTTGAATTTTTCTAATTCCTCTACCATGTAATCTCTTCTTTGAGACCACATCTCGTTTTCAACGATCCATTCGGCAATTTTCTTAAATTCATCCGGGGAAAACCCTTTGAGGAGGTTAATTTCCCGGCCCATCCACTCCGTCATAGCCTTTTCCCTATCAAGTATGCCTGCCTGAACAAGTGGATACCGCGGCAGCCAGCGCAAAATAAAAAAGCGGTAAACCCAGGGATTCAGGTAGGTCAGGTAATACCGCTGGAGGGCTTTCCAGCTAGATCCGGCTGTTAATGTTCCTTCAATATCTGAGACAACAATTGACATAAAACCAATCCTTTCAAAGGGTAAGTGCTATAGATGTTGATTGCTGAAACCATAAAAAACGATTCCCCTTTCAGGGTATTTGACTAATTAGATAACATGTTATCAGGAGGATTTTTCCTGGCAAGGGATACCAGCACAACACCGCTGATAATCAGCAGCGCTCCCAGGATTTGCCAAACACCAAGCTTTTCGCCCAGAAAAAGGTAGGCCAGGATGGTAGCAAACAGGAATTCAGTAGTTGCTGTAATCGATGCAATGCTTGCGGGGAGGATTAACAATCCTTTGGTGAAAAGTCCAAAACCTAAAATGGTCGACATCAGGACAAATCCGAGCATCCAACCCAGGATTCCGCTCCCGGTTGGCCAAGGATCCGGTTTGCCGGATTGAAAGATAAACAAAGATAGGGTGGCAATGGCAAAAATGTAGAACATGATGGTCCAGGCATTGTATTCTGTGCTGAGTTTTTTCCCGAACAGTAATAAGGATCCATAAGTAATGGCAGATCCCAGGGCAACCCATAAGCCCCCTGCATTTATTGACCAGTCGCCTTCAGTGATCAACCCGGCAACGAGGATTGTGCCGGCTGCAGCTAACCCAATCGCAAAGATTTTTTGGATTGTCAGCTGCTCTTTAAACAGTATCCGGGCCATGATGGTCACAAAAACCGGGGCATTACATTGAATGACTGTTGCCAGTGAAGCACCCAGTATCAATACTGCGTTATTCCAGAAAACATGAAAGGCCCCGATGCTGATCACACCCATTAAAATCAACCAGGGTAAATCTTTCTTCTTAACGATCAGCAGCTTCGGACGGATGATCAGGATACCCATCAACAGCACTATTGAGGAGATTAGCTCCCTCCAGAACGCCAGTCCAACTGCAGAAAGACCACTTTTCTGGACGATATGCTGAATAAAAATGCCGGATGTCCCCCAACAAGCAGTGGCCGAGATGATCAGGAGTGTTCCGGATAACCTGGATTCAGTAGGTTGAGTCAGGGGGCTCTTCAAGATGAAATTTGATCCTTTCAGGGGGTGAGTTTCATGCCTTCGATGTAGAAATCATAAAACATGGTATCCTGATCCAGGTCTACTTGTCTGGCTCTTTCTGCTAATTTTTCCCCCAGGGCAAAGCCTTCATCAGTTAGGAACATGGCGGCGCCGAATCCAGCTCCGTTGGCTATAGTTTCCACAAATTCCTTTTTAACAGGAGGGATCATCCCCAGTTCCAGGATGGAGTCGATATCCACCTCGCCGCCAAAGGACCCAGTGAGTATGACCCGGGTCAAATCTGGAGGGGAGAGATCTAGCTGCTTCATCAGCACATCAACGGCAGCTCGAATTGCGCCCTTGGCTTTTTGCAGCTCCCGGATATCTATTTGAGACAAGTACAGATCTGTCTCTGGAACAAGCTGAATTTGCTTAATTCCACTGCTGGTTTCACTGAGAAGAATATCTGCCGCATCAGAATCTGAACCAGATAGATTATGATAACCCGCTGGATTTATCCGGCCGCTCAGGTCAATAATCCCCGCCCGGCGGAAAACTGCTATGGCGGAGAGAAGTCCGGAACCGGTTAGACCAATCGGGGGAGCATCAGCGATGGTAACCAGGTTTGTTTCGCCGTTCTCACGGGTCACCTTGGTGATTGCGCCGTCTATTGCCCTCGACCCACAGGAAATATTCACTCCTTCAAAGGCGGGTCCAGCGGCTGTGGAGGCAGCCAGGATTTGCGTCCCATCCGTGATCATCACTTCGCCATTTGTTCCCAGATCGATCGCTGCCATTGGACCGCCAGGATTATCAAATCCGAAATAGGCCAGGCAGGCCAGCGCATCCGAACCGACAAATCCGCCAATCAAAGCCGGCAGGGAAACCCGGATGTTTGCAGGAAAAATCCCTTCCAGGTAGCGGGACCCCTCCGGGATGGATTTAGAGTCGTGGGGTTGGAAGGGGATATAAGCCAGATTATTTAGCGGCAGTTCTGTTAATAAATGATGCATTGCCACATTACCAACAATGGTAACGCGTTGTATTCGGTTCCATATTTTTGATGGTAAATTGAGTGAATCTACTGCCTGGTTGATGGAAGCCAGCGCCAGGCGGTGCAGGCGATTGGCATTTTGAGGATTATCTATTGCAGCTGCCAAACGCGAGATTACATCAGAACCATAGACAGTTTGTTGATTTAATACTCCGCTCCCGGCGGCAACTTCTCCGTTGTCCAGCGTGGTTAAGAAGGCGGCGACTGTGGTAGATCCGAGGTCGATTGCCAGTCCCAACGGGATGCTCTGATCCTTTTTGTATCGTGAACTGCCTTTAAAAATCTTATTTGAATAAACCACGATGGGGGAGAGTACAATGCGGGTCTCGCCTTGAATCCGGGCCCGGCAGGCAAGACGGTTATTCAGGGCAATTTCCCCCTGAGTGAGGTTCTGTAGTTCAATTTCATCAGGAGCTGCGGTACCGACTTCCACCAGAACTTTGCATTTACCGCAGGTTCCCTTTCCTGCGCAAGGCTGTTCAAGAGGAAGATTTGATTGGGCAATGACATCTCCCAGCAGAGCGCCTTCTTCAGCAGGAATGATTTTTGTTTCTGCTCCATAGATGATGGTAACTTCAGGCATGTAATACTCCACTAATTTCCCGGCAAACGAATAAAAACAACACAAACGTTAATGAACGCTTAAAGTTTGAGCTTGTTAAATCAGATCAGGGGCAGACGGTTAATTCCCTGGCAAGATCTGAGGCGGAAGCCGCGTTGGACGCGTATCCATCGGCGCCTATCTGATCAGCAAAATCCTGAGTAACAGGAGCGCCGCCAATCATAACTTTGACTGACTCGCGGATGCCAGCTTCGACCAGGGCTTTAATTGTACGGTCCATGGAAAGCATAGTGGTAGTCAACAAAGCGGACATACCGATGATATCTGGCTGGTGTTCTTCTGCAGCTTCAACGAAAGCGGTGGGATCCACGTCTTTGCCGAGGTCAATCACTTCAAATCCAGACCCCTCACACATCATACCGACCAGGTTTTTCCCGATATCGTGCAGGTCGCCTTTGACTGTGCCAACGATAATTTTTCCAGCAGGTTCTGATCCGGTCTCAACCAGAATGGGACGGATAATATTCATCGCTTCCTGCATGGTTTTAGCAGAGCGGAGAACTTCCGGGACATACAAATTTCCCGCTTTAAACTCAACACCGACGTGATCCATTCCCGGCATGAGGCCTTCATTGAGAATGATTTCTGCTCCAATTCCACCTTCCAGGGCTGTATTTGTTTTAGCAGCCATATCGTTGAAGTTACCTTCAATAATCATCGCAGTTATTTCTGATAAAAGCTCACTCATTGAAAATTTCTTCTCTAACTAAATGAAAATGATGGGTGATAAATAACCTCAGGATTCTTTTAATCGTGAACGGTAAAATTTAATCCAATTCATTCCAAATTCATCTCTGCCCATCACCAGATCGGCTGCCTGGACAGCCAGGATAATTTCTTCTTCCAGGGGATTGGTGATCGGACAAGTTAAGCCGGCCAATATTGCCATGGCAAGGAAATTGGCATTGATAGCAGGGCGGTCCGGCATACCAAAAGAGATGTTGCTGACTCCCATGGTTATATTGACGCCGAACTCTTCAACGACCATTTTAATGGTATCGATGGCAATCCGGCCTGCATTGTGGTCTGAACCCATGGTCAGCGCCAGAGGATCGATCACCAGTCGATCAGGGGAGACTCCCAGTTTACCTGCCTGTTCAATCATTTTTGCTGCCACTTTAAATCGGGCTTCTGCTGTAGGAGGGATACCGTCATCATCCATACAAAGGGCAATCACCGCGGCATCATATTCCTTTACCAGGGGGAGGACAGTGGCCAATCGTTCCTCTTCTCCGTTAATTGAATTGATCAGGGCTTTGCCCTCATAGATAGAGAGGGCAGTTTCCAGGGCTTTGTTGTCTGCTGTATCGAAACAAAGCGGCATATCCGTGACATCCATTACGGCATAGATCATATCTTTAAGCAAAGCTTCCTCGTTTGCTCCCGGCACGCCGGCATTCACATCGATGATCTTTGCCCCGGCTTCCACTTGAGCGACGGCATCATTTTTTACGATATCAAATTTGCCTTCTTTTAGTTCGCCTAATAATTTTTTCCTGCCAGTTGGATTGATGCGTTCTCCGATAATGACTGTTGGGTTATTACGCTGAATTTCCACGGTCCTGGATTTTGAAGTGACCAGCGTGGTTAAATTTTTCGCCATTATTTCTCCTCTGAAACAGGGGTAAATGCTTTTACCTTTCTAGTATATTACAAATATCTCAGCTGGGGTTATTTACATTCACCCGGCTGACAGAAATCGATTTTTATCGGGGTATCAATCAGGATATTCAGGGTACCCGGGATTTAACGGGGTTGGATCTCAGCCAGCGCTTCAGCCATAGCCCGGACATGGACCGGAGTACTTCCGCAGCAACCTCCAATCAGGGTTGCTCCCTCTTTCCAGACGTCAACCGCATAAGCAGCCATTACCTCCGGGGAACCGTCATAAACCACCTCGGTTCCTACCATCTTGGGGACGCCTGCATTGGCTTTGGCGATTATTGGTAGATCCGGGTTTGCAGAACGTATTTTTTTTATGGCTTCGATTAATTCATCTGATCCTGTGCCGCAGTTTGCTCCCAACAACTGGACATTCATCTCACCCAGCTCTTTCACAGCCTGTTCGGGACTAACCCCCATCATGGTATGTCCGTGGGAATCAAAGGACATGGTTGCCGCAACCGGCAGCTGGCTCACTGAGCGGATGCCAACAACGGCTGCTTTCACTTCACTGAGGTCACTCATGGTTTCAACCCAGAAGAGATCAACACCGCCTTCTGCCAGACCGGCAGCCTGCTCAGCGAAGGATTTTTCAGCTTCGCTGATGCTCAGGGTTCCCAGCGGTTCCAGGAGCTGACCGGTTGGTCCCATTGATCCGGCAACCAGAACAGGGTGGGGAGCCGCATCTGCTTCGGCCCGAGCGTTTTCAGCAGCTTTTCTATTCAATTCAATCACTCTCTCACCCAGTCCGTGGGTTTCCATGCGGACAGAGGTTCCGCCAAATGTATTGGTGAGGATAATCCGGGATCCGGCTCGAATGTACTCCCGGTGAATACCCCGGACTTTATTCGGATGCAGAGCGTTCCATTCTTCCGGTGAGTCGTCGGATTCTAAACCGGCTTCCATGAGCATGGTGCCCATAGCGCCGTCCAGCAGGATGGGTTTGCCCTCTTGAAGTAAAGATTTTAATTTATCCATAAGAGCTCCTGGAATCAATGAGCTTGGTTTTATTGTATTTAATCCCCCAGGCCAGCTGATAAGCCGCATTCTGTCTGGTGAAGGTTCCGGTTTACACCCCGGGGGGCGTCTTCCCTTTCTTTCACTGAGGTGATTATCTGTCTGGGGAGCACCTCTCGGTACTCCTCGGTGCAGCCTACCTGGAATTCAAGGGAGACGAGCAGCCTCCCCTCCCGAAGGAGTTCATCCCTGTTTGGCCTTGCTCCCGA
>JBARSJ010000111.1:0-1696 GCA_049644685.1 Anaerolineales bacterium | reverse complement strand
GGATAACGTATTAAAACCGAAGAAAAGCTGATTTGGTTAATTAAATGCTAATTATTAATTAATTTAATTTGGTGATCAATCCGGCTAATCGTTTAACGCCTTCTTCAATTTCTACCTCGTTCAAGGCACAAAACGGCAGTCGGATAAAATTCTCTCCTCCTTCCAGAAAGAATTTTTTACTGTCAAATAAACCCAGACCAGCATCCCTGCATTGTTCCAAGGGAGCTAGTTGATAACCATTCTTGAGGAAAACACCCACAAAGAAACCGCCTTCTGGTTCTATCCAATTTGCAGCATGGGATAGTTGAGAAGTCAGGGCTTCAAGCAATACGGATAAATGGTCAGCATATAGTTTTTTCAGCATTTCCAATTGCTTACTTAAAAGACCCTTCTGAATAAACTGATAGATGGCTGCCTGACTCAAGAAAGTCCCGGATATATAGGTATTCTGTGCATATTCCTTCAGGCGCTGGATAAGCTGGGGTTCACCTGCCATGTACCCTACTCGTAACCCTGGACTGATTAATTTCGAAAAGGAAGACATATAAATAACAGAGTCAGGCATCAGTTCGAAGAGTGATGGTAATTGTTTTCCGGTGTATCGTAATTCCCGGTAGGTTGCGTCCTCAATCAGGGTAAACCGGTATCTTTTCGCCAAAGCAGTGATGCGCTTGCGATCCTCCAGTGGCATGACAGCGCCGCTTGGATTCTGGAAGTCCGGGATTATATAAAAATAATCTGGGATAACAATAGTTAACGAATTTTCAATCTCTTCTAACGAAAGCCGGCCTCTTTTCAATTGAAAACTGCTAAGTTTTATGCCTGCTCGTTTGAAAATCGTTAGAGGGCGGTCATAGGTTGGCTGCTCTACAAAAATATTTAAGGCGTTTGATTCATCTGATTTCACCAGGAAATCCAATAACTGCAGCGAACCCTGGCCAATGATGATCTGTGACTCATCCACCTTAAGGCTTTCAGCCAGCCGCTCAACGAGCAGTGGATAACCCGCAGGGTTGCCGTATTGCAAGATAACCGCTCCATCTTCATTTAGAGCTGTTGCCGTACAATCAGCCAACCAATCAATTGGAAAACTTTTTTCCGGTGGAACTCCGCGGTTAAATGAAATTACATTTTCAGCCATGTTCTAACCCTTCTGTGGAGATTTTAGTCCGCTTCCGGTAAGTGCAGCCACAATGATTGCTCCGGCATCTTCCTGCTGAAAAACCTGAGCAAGAGCTGCGCCCGCAACTGCGCTGGTAGGTTCAGCATAAAATCCTTTTTCAGCAAGCGCATGATATGCGCCCTTGATTTCCGCTTCAGTCACGGCGATGGTGCGGCCATCGGTTTCTTTCAATCCCTGTAGGATACGGCTGCCGCGCACCGGTTTGATCGTGGCAAGTCCTTCGGCAACACTCTGCCCATTTGGTTGGATTTCTGGTACATGATCTAATCCCGCAGTAAATGCCTTATGGATGGGACAAACGATCTCTGTTTGAACAGCGTAAAGCCGCGGTAATTTATCAATCACTCCCGCTTTAAATAACCGTCTAAAACCGAGCCAGGCACCCATAAACAAGCCCCCCTGCCCGGTAGGTACCACGACCGCATCTGGAATAGTTCGATCCAATTGTTCCCAGATCTCCCATGCAAAAGCCTGCTGACCGAGCAAATACGCTGGGTTATAGGCGTGAGAAGC
>JBARSJ010000110.1:0-1862 GCA_049644685.1 Anaerolineales bacterium | reverse complement strand
GAGTATCATCGAGAATACCGTCCAGGTATTGAAACGGCTGCTGCCCGACTCGACGATCATGATCCAGAACGGGGACTATTCAGAAGCGGATATGCATCGACTGGAGAAGAATAATTTCAGCAAGCACCTGGCAGATGAATACTATGGATCCTTCTTCCCCAAGGTCTTCACGAAGCCTCCTCAACGCAGAGCTGCCGCTCTCTGGGGCCTGTTCCGGAACCTCATGGTATCGTTCTCCCTGCACCTCTCAACCTCCCTGTCTAGAGGCTCCCGCCCCCCACTGCCCTTACTGATCCCCAAAAGGCACAGGAAGGCATTCAAGGCGATCTCTGCGTGTGACCTGGTCGTGGTCAAGGGGGGAAGCTACATATACAGTTTCGGTGGTTTCAAGCAGTTGCTATTCATCTACAGGATGTTGTTTACAGCCCGGATCGCGCTGCGGCTGAAAAAGCCGGTTGTTTTCCTGGGCCATTCCATAGGGCCATCCCAGGGATTTCTGATGACCTCTCTGATTAAGAACGTCCTCAAGAGGGCCGATCATATCCTCGTCAGGGAGAATATCAGCCGGGATTTCGTGT
This sequence comes from Anaerolineales bacterium, assembly GCA_049644685.1. Classification (GTDB taxonomy): domain Bacteria; phylum Chloroflexota; class Anaerolineae; order Anaerolineales; family UBA11858; genus B10-G9. Next base: position 1,284 of record JBARSJ010000110.1, on the reverse strand, counting down.
TGAAGGATATGGGGATCAGCCCGGAACAGGTCACTCTGGCACCTGACCTCGCCTTTTTAGCTACGAAATCCTCAGAAGAAGAAAGGAAACTCGCCCTCGATCAGATCTGCATGGAAGAAGGCATAAGCGGCGTAAGCAATGCTGACATGCTGGTCGGGATCACGGTCCGTGATTGGAGCTTTCCGGGGAAAAAGGATCCAGCATGCCTTAAGGCGAACTACCTGAGAGTCATTGCTGAAAGCATCGATTTCCTCCAGGAAAAATATCAGGCAAAAATTCTGTTCATCCCCCACTGCCTGGACGATCTGGATACGGTCGAGGCAGTGTATGCCCTGGTTCAAGAAAAGTCAAAGGTATTTGTGCTCCGGCAGGATTATCCCAGCGGAACACTGAGGAAGTTCATGGGATGCCTGCATTTTTTGATCGGCACCAGGATCCACTCGACCATTTTCGCCATGAGCCAACACGTTCCCGTCATTGCCGTGGCATACGAGATTCACAAAGGATTCGGGATCCTGGATATGGCGGGACTGAGGGACTATGTGATCGATATCGCCGAGATTCGGACAGAAACTCTTGCAGAGCGGATCGAGTCGCTCCTCGAGAACCACACAATCATAGCTCAGGAGCTCTCAGCAACCATGACCCGGCTCCAGTCCTCATTGGAAGAAACGATCTCGAGTGTCTTAAGCGGAGTCGATCCCAGGGCCTGAAATGGGGACCTGGTCTCTGAACACTGGTCGTAAGCCCTTCATCTCACAACCGGAATATCCCCTGCCTGACCGTAATACACCCTGAACTTGTTCCTCACCGCCCACATGCCTGAAACATTTCGAAATACGGCGATGTCCGCGGAGCCATTGCCGTCATAGTCACCTGGGACGGGGATGTCCCCGAAAAGGCCATAGTAGTACCGGGATCCGCCCCTGATCGCCCACATGCCCGAAGATGGCTTGAACATGGCGATATCCGTTGTGCCGTTGCCATCATAATCCCCAGGAACGGGAATGTCGCCCGCTTTCCCGAAATCTTCGTTGAGCTGGTCCTTAACGATCCACGTCCCTGTCGAAGGCCTGAATATCGCTATATCCGTGGTGCCATTCCCATCATAGTCCCCCGGGATAGGGATATCTCCGTTCTGGCCAAAATGCACTCTGTCTCGCCCCTTTATAGCCCAAATGCCCTCGGACTGCCGGAATACAGCTATTTCGGTGAATCCATCGCCAGCATAATCACCACTGCAGGGGACGTCGCCCGCCTTTCCGAAACCGATACGCTTAACAC
>JBARSJ010000109.1:0-1658 GCA_049644685.1 Anaerolineales bacterium | reverse complement strand
GAATAGCCGGGTTATGGATTGCAGAGTTAAAGGGCATGGACAGGGCATGACACCCCATCTCCGAAATTACTCTTTTGCAGGCATCAATTTTTCCGGCAATAACAACTTCATCGGGAGTGTTTATTATTGTCAGGAATACTTGGGACTCTTTTTCCAGAGCGATTTCCACTTCATGGACTGGTGCTTTAAGAATATAAGAGCCCCAAAATTTATCCCCCAGGTTCTCATCTTTCCAAAAACTGCGAACCGTATTCATCTGTCCAAAAAGCTGGGTCCTAAACATTGGTGAACTTTTAAATTTATCGCTGCTTTTTCCTGCATTTTGCCAGATATTGTTTCCAAATAACATGCTGATTTCTCCCAGGCTGTATCCAAAGGCTGCCTTGGGGGAGATATCAAATATGTTTCTTAGAATCATGGTGTGCAAGACAGAGATGCTTATGCCGGATTCAATTAATTCACTTGGATGATCATAGAGGTTATGAGTTTGACCATTTGCTTGATTTTCACGATCTGGATGGAGATATCGCGGGAATAGAAGTTCCTCAGCAAGAGAATAACTGATGTTCTGGATTGTCTTCTTAACTAGCTGGTGCAAATGAGGAAAATATTCAAACAGCTCTCGCCCCATACCCGGGTAAGAATTGAATGCTCCCGGATAAACAAATGCCACACCTTCCTTGCCCAGGGGCTGAGGAGCAAAGTAACTGCCTTTGGGACTGCTCCAGGTCTTGCCCGTTTTAAAAGCTTGAGGAATTCCTTTTTTTGCATGGGTGATTTCTTTCAGGAAATCTTCCTGGTTACTACCCATGAAGGTACAAACAAAACCGGGTTGCTGGGCTGAAGAAAATTTCGCATAGACATCTTTGGCCAGTTGTTTCAGCGGGACGGTGGTCTTTAGGTCAGCTTCCAAAACCTGAATTTGCTGCTGAAGCTCTCTGGCGCTTTTTCCCCCTAAAGGGATCAAAATCGGTTCGTTTCCAGATAGGTAAGGTTGAACTTTGGGCAGGGGCTTTGGAATTCCGGGTTCCCGCAAGACGAGATAATTTCTTTTATTGGATATGTTTTCCATTTGAATTAAAATCGCCAAACGTTGGAATCCGTTTCCCTGATCTAGCCAGGGTCTGGTTTGTTGCGGAATATAAAAGGGATGTTTCTCAACCGAAGAAGATATATCTTTACTGAGCCCCTGCGAACTTCTGGGGATGACTTTACGACTTATTAGAAGTGAGGCATGGATAAGACCAGCTAACCCGCTTTCATCAGACACGCGGGGGTAGATACTTCCTAGAGCAGTCTCCGGGAATCGTTCGCCAGGTTCAAACATGTCACCCAGAATATCGAACTCCGCTTGATTTATTTTGCTTAAGCCCTGGCTCAGTTCTAGATAACCGATTGGAGAAGTTAATAACAGTTCATTGACTGCCTGATCTGATTGAAATTCAATTTGAGCGTACGCCGGGATATTTCGGCTGGGATGGGCAAGCAGCATGCTCCCATTACCGATAGTAGAAGATATGGTTAAGGACACTACTCGATCCGGATTCTCCTGGATCCAACTATCTGCTAGTTGTATCGCCTGGAAAATAGCTCCTGACTCAGCTGGGATTGTCCCTATCTGAGTAGAACCTCGAAACACATTATTAGATGAGTTTATT
>JBARSJ010000108.1:0-3826 GCA_049644685.1 Anaerolineales bacterium | reverse complement strand
ATTCCTGAGTAGAACTCTCGAATGATCTCAAAATCTGCCTGAATATCACCGGTGGGTTTTATGCTGGGACCAAGCCCACAGACCTTGTTCTTATAATCAATATAGGCCATCACAATCGGGACATCGGCTTTAAGCGCTATATAATAAAATCCTGTTCGCCAACGGGGTGTTTTACTGCGTGTTCCTTCCGGGGAAATTCCGATGATTAATTCATCGTATTCATCAAACCTGGCAGCAATCTGATCAACCAGTTTATTGTTTCCACTCCTGTTGACCGGAATAACTCCAAACGAGCGCATGAATACTCCCAGCGGCCACCAAAAGAGAGAATCTTTTCCTAACATACGAATTGGTAAGGTTTCCACAGCCATCAGCACCAGCACAACAATAAAATCCCAATTGGATGTATGGGGTGCACCGATCAGCACACAACGAGATGGAGGTGGTGAGATTACTTCGGTGCGCCATCCTGTTAAACGCAATATAAAACGAGCAATTGATTGGGCCAGGGTGGATCTTTGAATGCCTGCTGCCAAAGACATAAATATTCTTCCTGATTTGGAGGGTTCTTTTTTCTGCTAATTATATCTTACACAAATAATAATACTAACGGAAGAGCTTCGCTAAGCGGGCGCCGGTTTCCAGTAATCAGTGATCAGTATTCAGTTCTCCCGTCACCTGTCCTGCCTGTACTGAGCTTGTCGAAGTGAGTAGCCCTGAACCCTTCGATTTCACTCAGGATAAACTCCGCGCAGCGGAGCCGAGGGGGAAGTCGAAGGGCCAAGTTTCCCAGTCAGCTTTTCAATAAGAACCTTCTTCCCAAACAGTATGCACTTCATACTTGGAACTTATCCGCCTGGTCTTTGCATTCTCATCCATGCTTATTGCAGCAATGCCTGCAACGATAGCTCCGCAGCCCTCGATGAGGGTAATTGCCCCTGATACCTGGGCACCTGTTTCTATCCACTCATCAACTAATAATACGCGTAATCCTTGAGACAGAATATCACGGCGTATCTCCAGCTGTTTGTCTTGTCCAGTGTAATCCCGGAATTCTGTTTTGTCTGATTCAACAGGGAGCTTTCCGCCTTTGCGAATGGGGAGAATTCCAACTTTTAATCTCTGGGCAATCGCTGTTCCAAGAATGAAACCCAGGGCATCTATACAGGCCACTAAATCTACCGTGGTGTCTGCGACGCAGGCAACAAGGTCGTCAACTAAGGCATTGAAATCCGCATGGTGTGAAAACAGCGGGGTAACGTCATAACGATTCCCAATTGTATTTGAATCAATCCGAAGTAAATAATTCTTCATTTGTTTGTGCCTGTCGCAAAGCTGAGTGAATGGGCAACGAGAGCTATAGGTTAAAGAAAAAGTCCTGGAAGTTAGATATAACGCTTTCTTTGGAAATGGCCCGGTTTTAACCAATCCCTCTCCAGCGTGAAGTTAGTTGCTCTGGTATTGATGTGTTGTGTCTTTTCTGCGAGCAAGCTCACTTGTATATCTCCTGCCAAGTGAATCTGCGTGCTCTCGCATCCAATCCGTCAACCTTGTGGTCCCTACGGGAGGAGAATCTACATGAAGAAGATCTGCCATCAAGCCCTTGATTTCCTCTTGGGTAATTATCACGTCGCCAATAAATTTGCCGAGAATCCAGCTGGTAAAATATCCGACTGCCGGTGGAACTGAGATCAGAGGTCGTTTAATGCCGATTGTCTCGCCAATGACCTTGACAAGTTCTCTGTAAGTGAACGTCTCGGGACCGATGGCATCAATAGTAACGTTATCTCGCTTTGCACCCATCTCTACGGCAAGAGCTGCAATATCGTTAACGTAGATTGGTTGCAGATGATACTCCCCATTACCGAAGACCCCAAACACAGGCAGGTGTCGCAAGATCCAGGCGATGTTGTTGATTAGTATATCCTCTTTGCCAAATAAGACCGTCGGACGAAGAATCGCGTGCGAAATGCCAGAATCCGCCAATGCGCGTTCGAGTCTTGCCTTTCCGCTGAAATACTCCAGCGGTGAATCCCCAGATGGATTAGTAATACTGATATGGACAATTCTCTCAACATTAGCCTCTTTAGCCGCCTCAAACAAGCGTTCAGTGTTTCTGACTGCATCAGTGTGCTTGAACAGTTTGTGATTAAATCGAACCCAGTACGTATTGTAGAGCACGGACACACCCCTAAGCGATTTTGTCAGTTCTTCCGGATTATCGAAGTTGAAGGGGAATGGCTTGACTCTGCCAGCGAAGGGATTCTCTCGATTAGGTGAGTTGGTTAAGGTGATGACTTCATAACCACGATCAAGCAGATGCTTGGCGATATACTTCCCCGAGTACCCGAAAGCACCCGTCACAGCATGCAGAGTCTGTTCCATATTGCCCTCTAACAAACATTTATTATCATTCAACAGTCCGAAAAAGGAAAAAACTTATTCTCAAATAGAGTTTTTGATAATATTATTTCTGTATAGTGAAAGTGTAACATATCCCTTATAACCGTAAAAAGTTCAGAACCCCCAACCCTAATAATAAAGGAACCACTATTTTTGAGTGATGCCTTAGTTTATTGAGGCGGAGAAGAGTGGAGTTGAAGGGCTCAACCCAGCCTTCGGCGGTTAATGGCTTGATTAGCGGATAAGCCTGACCTATAATTCTCCTAATAATCTAGCGGTATGCCCTTAAGCCCAAAGGAATCGACCATGGATGTAAAAATCAAGGAAATAACTAAACCAAAGGACCTGCGGGCATTCATCCGCTTTCCGCATACTCTCCGCCAGGGGGATTTATCCTGGGTGCCAGCCCTGGATTTCGACGAGATGAATACTCTGCGGAAGGACAAGAATCCCGCCTTTGAACACTGCCAGGCGCGGTATTTTCTCGCCCTCGCTGAGGGGCGGATTGTCGGTCGAGTGGCGGCGATCAACAACCGCCTTCACAGCGAGAAATGGGATCAGCCTTATTTACGGTTCGGCTGGATTGACTTTGTGGATCAACAAGAAGTGTCGGAAGCTTTAATGGGTGCCGTTGAAACCTGGGCGGAGACCCTGGGTAAAACTGCTGTGCATGGACCGCTGGGATTTACCGACCTGGATCGGGAGGGTATGCTGGTGGAAGGATTTGACGAGCTTGCTACTCTCGCTACTTCTCACGACCAACCCTATTACGCCAAACACCTGGCCCGGCTGGGTTACGAGAAGGACATTGATTGGATGGAGGTTGAAATCGCCGTGGCGGGAGATGTTGACGAGAGAATATCCCGGGTGGCAGCGATCTCCAGAAAAAGATATAAATTAAAACTGCTGGAGCCAAAGAATAAAAAAGAGCTGCTTTCCTATGCCCCCGCGCTGTTTGAAGTAATTAATGAGGCTTACAGCCACCTGTACGGTGTAGTTCATTTAACGGATAAACAGGTAGAAGCCTATGTTAAGCAGTATTTTGGTTTTGTATTTCCTGACTTTGTGCCTGTCGTTCTGGATGAAGAGGGGCGAATGATTGCCTTCACAATCTCGATGCCATCCCTGTCAAGGGCGCTGCAGAAAGGCAAGGGCAAGCTTTTCCCATTCGGCTGGGCGCATTTGCTGTATGCCCTGAAAAAACCTGATCGGATGGATGTATACCTGGGTGCTGTGCGGCCGGAATACCAGGGCAGGGGAATCAATGCGATTATGATGGAGAGGCTTTTTCAGATTTATCAACGACATGGCATTAAGTACATCCATGTCAACCCAATGCTTGAGTCCAATTTCCAGGTTCTTGGGCAGTGGCAGTATTTTAAGACCCGCCAGCACAAACGGAGAAGGGTATTCATCAAACACC
>JBARSJ010000107.1:0-2392 GCA_049644685.1 Anaerolineales bacterium | reverse complement strand
TACAGAACCGACACAAAGAACTATATAGCGGAGGTTGACATATCGGACCGGCGCATAATAGTGACAAATGAGTTGCCTGAAATTCAACCTTAATGTATTTGCTTTATATTTATCTTAAATAAGGTCGCTGCACCTAACCCCCGCTCCACCCGACCCTTCGTCTCCGCTGCGCTTCGCTCAGGACGGGTGAGCTCATACGTTAGGTGCATTAATACTTATATATTTTGGCGATTATGAAAGAATTACCAAAGACCAAAGACGCATTGGTTGTTCGTGTTGACTTTTCGGATGATGCTGGTTGGGATTTGATCCGCACAGCAATCCGGCAACCTGTTGGAGAATTCCAGGCTTATGTTGACTTCGTTAGTGACCTTGCGTTCGACGGAGCAAGTGTGGAAGATCTATTAGCCTTGCACACTAATATATCAGAACATAACTTCATGTTTGTGGTTGATAAAATAACTTTATCTCATCCAGACAATCCAATTCTTGTAATTGATTTGATCGGTGAACCGGGTCGTACATTTCGGGTGATTCCTTCTGCCATGTGGGGGGTCGAGAATAATCTCTCTATTGCCAATATGGATTTCGCCGATTTTGCTGACCACACTGATTCGGATGGGATATTCCGTGATTTTCCTGAAGGTGTTTAGTAGCACCTAACCCCCGCTCAACCTGACAGCCGGTTAAGGTGGGTGGCCAGGATTGTAAGATCGCCAAAACAAGACCCGGCTGCAGGTTAGCTATTACGTTAGGAATCCAAAATCATTTAAAGGACAATGATATGCCAAACCATTCAAGCCTTGAACAATATGATTTTTGGTTACCTGGTCATTTCCGTGTCTTTATAAGTCATATTTCGAGGTACAAAGAATCCGCCACTAAGTTACAAGCTGCTTTCATTCCACATTACATATCATCATTTGTTGCACATAATGATATCCAACCAACACGTGAGTGGGAGACAGAGATATAAAGGGCATTAAGCTCTTCGGACGCGATAGTAGTTCTTCTACATAAAGGATTTCATGAAAGTCTTTGGACAGATCATGAAGTGGGTTTTGCGATAGGTAGAGGATTATTACCTGTATCCGTCTCGTTTGGCGAGTCGCCATATGGATTCATTGGAAGATACCAAGCGTTACAAGGGCAAGGTTTATCCTACGAACAAATTGCCGATAAGTTATTTAAAATATTTTTAGGATATCCACAAACAAAAAGGCGAATGGCTGAGACAATAGTCTATAAATTTGTGCAAACAGATTCTTACGACGAAGCAAAATCTAATATGAAATTGTTGGAAAGTGTTGAATATTGGGATGTCTCATTGTCTAATGTTATTAGAAAGGCTGTAAAAGAAAATAATCAAATTAGTGAGTCTTGGGGTATCTCAGAAAGGGTTAATATTTTCATTTCAGATTGGGAAAGGGATAATATACCTTTCTAAACCCTTTTTGTTCCTAACCCCCGCTCCACCCGACCCTGGTGTTGCGGCGGCGCAAGTATAATCAAGTTATCATAAGCGGATGAGCTCTTCCGTTGTGCGGCAACAAAAACTATAATGATTGATCCAAACGAAAATCGTAAAAATATCGAAAAATACTTGAGTAAGAATCTGGGATACCAGGTAGATTTAATTCAAGTAACGAAGTTAGCGAAAGGCACGCGAGAAGCCCCCTGGAAATTAGTGATTGAAGCTAATGGAAAAGATGAATCATATGTGCTTCAGTTAGATCAAAAGAGCCTGGATTATGAATATCAAGTTCTAAAAGTAATGGAACAGATTCCGATTCCCACTCCAAAAGCATATGGACTGGAATTATCAGGGAAAGAAATAGGAGTTCCATGTTACTTTAGCGATTTCATTGAAGGCGAATCAATGCTTGAGCCAATGCTTGCAGGTGAGTTATGGGCTGAAGAGTTGTACATCAATACAGTTAGTGAATTACAATCAGTCACAGAAGAAGAGTTAGGAAGTATCGCAAAGATATTGAAATATGAAACCGCTGAAGATGTGTTGAAAGAAGCATATTCTGACCTGAAAACCGAATCACATTCTTTAGTGGATGATGCATACAGAGAACTAAAAAACACTATGCTGGAGTTACCCGCAGTACAGTTTAGCAATGGGGATTTATGGCTAGAGAACTTTATCGTGAAAGACAGGAAATTAGCGGGTGTTATCGATTTTCCAAACGCAACGTTTAGCGATCCGATATATGAGTTCTTATTGACCTTCTTTGTAGCGCCAGAACTGCAAGGACGGGGAATAGAAGAACGGTATTGTCGCCAAATGGGATATGACCCGTCTGTACTTCATTGGTATCACGGCCTAGAGTATTTTGACACATGGCGCTGGGTCTTAAAAACTGGTGAAGGTTTTGTTCATCAT
>JBARSJ010000106.1:0-114964 GCA_049644685.1 Anaerolineales bacterium | reverse complement strand
TAATAAGGTCGTCTGTATTAATACCCTCAAAAATGGATTGCTTGGATTTTGGCGAGAGAAACACCAAACCAGGGCCTGAAGCGTAAATATGCACAACATTATTCATATTTATTCCATAAAAGCTAACTACTTGGACACAGGAATTATTTCCCGAATTTGTCAATATTGGGCAATAAACGGGTAATAGTTCCTGATATTAGCTTATCTGTATTATATAATGGAATTGTAACAAATTTAGCATAGTCTACTTTGAAGGGGGTCATACCTATGACTGCAAAGAAACCCAAGCTCTTAGAACGAGCCCGCCAATCACTTCGCCAGCGTAATTATTCCTATCGTACTGAACAAACATACTTAAACTGGATGAAGCGCTATATTCTTTTTCACAACAAACGGCATCCAAAAGAAATGGGTGAGCGGGAGATTGAGAGTTACCTCACTTATCTCGCTGTTAAGAAAAGAGTAGCTCCCTCCACACAGAATCAGGCCTTAAATGCTTTAATTTACCTCTATAAGCAGGTTTTAGGTATTGATTTAGACGCGATCAATGCGCTTCGTCCCCGGAAAAGCCGACATTTACCTACCGTGCTCACCTTCCAGGAAGTAAAACGAATCCTCGGATTGATGACTGGCGTCAACCAGCTTATCGCCAAATTACTTTATGGCAGCGGACTTCGTATCTCTGAGTGCCTTAGATTGAGAGTAAAAGATGTAGATTTTGGGCAGCAGCAAATTGTAATTAGAGACGGGAAAGGGCACAAGGACCGCTTGGCATTACTGCCAGAAAGTCTACAACAACCACTTAAACATCATCTTGCACGGATCATGACTATTCACAAACATCACCTTAGCCAGGGATTCGGTAGCGTGCATTTACCTTACGCCCTGGCCAGGAAATATCCCAAGGCGGACAGAGAATGGATATGGCAATGGGTTTTCCCTTCTGCAACAATCTCCCGGGATCCGCGATCCGGAGTGAAGCGGCGTCACCACCGCAGTCCGAGCAGCCTGAGAAAAGCGATCAAAAAAGCTGCGAAGGAAGCCGGCGTGAATAAACATGTCACTCCTCATGTCCTCAGACACTCTTTTGCGACTCATCTCCTGGAGAGCGGCTATGACATTCGAACCGTTCAGGAATTGCTGGGGCATAAAAGCGTAAAAACAACCATGATTTACACCCATGTCTTAAATCGCGGCCCCTCTGCTGTCCGCAGCCCGCTGGATATGGAGGATAATCTGTAAAGACAACCTGCAATTATCCTTTACAGTTATCCTCCTCGTCCAGTATAATCATCCCCAAATCAATAATCACGATGTCTGCGGAGATCAGTACCCGTCTTTTCTATTCAGAGAGTCCCCGGTTGGTGTGAGGGGATTGGACAGAGATGGTGAAATCCCCTCCGCAATCCAAACCTTTCGGTTCAACTCAGGACAGGCCGTCAGGCGAGGAACATCGCTCCCGCAGAGGCAGTATGCCGTAAGGGAGCCGGCCCGGCCGTTACCCCGGACCAATGAGACCGCAATTCCGCGGTAAAAGCAGGTGGCACCACGAACACCCCCTCGTCCTGCTGGCGAGAGGGTGTTTTAATTTAGGTAACCAGGAGTGCTTATATGTTAGATATCAAGCTTTTCCGGGAAAATCCCGGCCTGATCCGCCAGGGGTTAACCAAACGCCATCAGGATCCATCTCCCGTCGACCAGGTCATTACCCTCGATGAAAAACGCCGGGAATTAATTCAGGAAGTAGAGCGCCTGCGCGCGGAACGCAACCAGGGTTCTCAGGAAATTAAAAAAATCGAGGATCCTGACCAACGCCAGGAAAAGATCTCTTCCCTGCGGGCAGTGGGCGACCAGATTGATCTGCTTGAAAACGAATTGAGAGAAGTGGAAGTGAACCTCCACTCTCTGCTGGCGATGTTCCCCAACCTGCCCGATGATCGCGTCCCGGACGGTGTTGATGAAAGCGAAAACGAGTTAATCAAATCCGTCGGGGAGATCCCCGGCTTTGATTTTACCCCCCTGCCGCACTGGGACCTGGGACCCGCGCTGGGTATCCTGGATTTTGAGCGGGGAGTTAAGCTTTCCGGAACTCGTTTTTACGTACTCAACGGGGCAGGCGCCAGGCTTCAGCGGGCTTTGGTGAGTTTTATGCTCGATTCTCACACCCGCCACGGTTACCAGGAGCGCTACACGCCCTTCATGGTCAAGGAAGACGTGGTCTTTGCTTCCGGTCAGCTGCCAAAGTTCGCGGGGAACCTCTACCATGACCACGAGGAAGATTTCTGGTGGATTCCCACCGTTGAGGTGCCACTGACCGGGTTGCACAAGGATGAAATCCTGGAAGAAGCTATTCTTCCCCTGGAATACACCGCTTATTCACCCTGCTTCCGGCGCGAGAAAATGAGCGCTGGTCGTGAAGTCCGGGGCATTAAACGCGGCCACCAATTTGACAAAGTGGAAATGTACATCTACTGCACCCCGGAAGATTCAGAGAAGCAATTCCAGCGTTTGGTGGAAGATGCTGAACGGGTCTGCCGGGAACTGGAGCTGCCCTACCGGGTTAACAAGCTCTGCACCGGCGATCTGGGTTTCCACGCCGCAATCACCTACGATATTGAAGTTTGGGCTGCCGGATGCGGGGAATGGCTGGAAGTAAGCTCGATCTCCAACGTGCTTGATTTTCAAGCCCGCCGGGCGGCAATCCGCTACAGGCCGAAAGACACAAAGGGAACCCGCTTTGTACACACCTTAAACGGCTCCGGCCTGGGGCTGCCCCGGGTGATGATCGCCGTCCTGGAGAATAACCAGCAGGCGGATGGCTCGGTGGTGATACCTGAAGTACTGCGTCCCTGGATGGGTGGAGTGGAAATAATCGAACCTCCCAAATAACGAATCAGACTGTTTATTGTCATCCTGAACCCTTCGACTTCCTCCTCGACTACACTCGGTGTTCGCTCAGGACAGGCTCCGTGAAGGATCCATACTTCGCAAAATAAAACATGGGTGATCATTAATCAAAATTAAGTAATTTATTCCTTCTCTGGGGATCGAAGAATTCGAGCATTGTGTGGATTCCTCGTTTCACTCGGAATGACAAAAATAGTTTTATAATTTATACGTTTACCTGGAAACTAACATGCCCAACTGGCTCAACCTTTCATTAAATATCCTCATTTATCTGATCATGGCTGTAGGGCTGCTTGGTATGGTCGTCCCCATTTACCCCGGGGTGATAATCATCTGGGCTGCTGTTTTGATCCACGGCCTCCTGACTAGCTTCGCGACTCTGGAAATCTGGGTTCTGGTTGTCATCAGTTTATTGGCCCTAGCCGGCACCCTGGTGGATAATTTCTTAATGGGAGGCAAAGCCCGCCAGGCTGGCGCCAGCTGGATTTCCATCGGCGGCGCTCTGCTGGCAGGGCTGATCGGCACCTTTGCCTTTCCTCCCCTGGGGGGATTAATTGCAGCGCCAACCCTGCTGTTCCTGCTGGAATATTCCCGGCTGCGGGATTCAACTAAAGCCTGGGGAATTACCAAAGGCTTGCTGACCGGCTGGGGACTCTCGTTTGTAGCTCGTTTTTTCATCGGGCTGGCAATGGTTGTGATCTGGATTGTATGGGGAGTACGGTAACATAAATTCAGAATTCCGCTTGTTCTTCAGACCTCCGAGGTTGATCTAACCTTGGAGGTCTTTTCTAAGATTGACATCAAGGTTCCCATCATCTACACTTAACTCAACTACGGAGGAGCCCCCCATGACTCAGGACACCGGCGGCTACCAGGATAACCCCTTTGTAGCTCGTACCTGTTAGTTGGTATCTTCTGGATTCCAGCCGCCTGGAAACTAGCATTAATGCCGGCAACGGGAAGGATAATAATCTTATGAACCGCAAATCTCTTGTTATGGGTCTGATCTTAACTGCCGCATTCCTGGGACAAATAGCGGCAGCCTGGCTGCTGTATGATCCTCAGGCGAATGCCCTGGTCATCAATCTGGGTTGGGGAATCATGATGCTTTCAGCAGTATTCGGATGGCTGCCGATCTTCACCTTTCGCTCCCGGGGAGAAATTAAGGGCCGCAGCTACATACACACCACGGTTCTGGTGGACACCGGAGTATACAGGGTTGTCCGTCACCCCCAGTACCTGGCCGGTGTGCTGCTCAATATCGCACTCCCTCTAATCACCCGACACTGGCTGGTGGTCATCCTGGGGATTATTGGAGCGGGAGTAACCTACTTGAATACCTTTGAAGAGGAAAAAGATAACCTGCAAAAATTCGGGGATGTTTATCTAAATTATCAAGCGAAAGTGCCCCGATTCAATTTCCTGCTTGGTTTATTTAGATTGATACGCCGTAAGCGAAACTAACCTATCAATGGAGAGTCTGGTATGACCCCATCACATCGAATTCGGAACTTGATTTTTATCCTGCTGGGGGTACTGGTACTGCTCTTTAAAAGATCTTATACGGGACCCTGCGCGGAGATATTTTATCGCCACGGATCCAATTTTTCAGTCTCTTTTGCGGTCTACTTTATCGCCCAATTGGGATTCTATTCTCTCCCCTATCCCAGGCTGCTCTCAGCTGTCGGCGCCCTGCTGGCTGTGGAACTTTTTGAACTAACCAACGGTTTTGGAGTAATGAGTAACGTTTATGACCCCTGGGACTACCTTGCCAATGTTTTGGGGATAGGGTTGGCTCTTGGGATTGATGTGCTGATCAATCAATCTCTGAAAAAGCACGGGGTGAAACCCGGAGGGGGAGAAAGCTGATTGATAGTTGGCAGAATCTCAGAGAGGAATAGCGGGGGTCCTGGAACTCATTTTCGGGAGCTTTAAATTTTTTCGGCAGGGCCCTTGCCACTTTCAGCTGAAGAAGGGAGTTGGACCATCCGGCAGATCGTCCATCGTCTTGTTGGCGGAGATGCCCTCTGAAATGGAATAGTACGCTAAAGATCACCGGGCCCGGTGGAAAAACCCAGACTCTCAGCATCCAGGAATGTGGTCCAGAAGCGTGTGGATCGCCTGCAGGCACACCAGGAGAACATCCTGCGCGGGCCTGCTAGACCACCATAAATAAGTTGTGTTTTACCCTGAATGCCTCATTCAGCGATGGACCCAATCATTCGTCCATTGATTCATTTGAATATCCACTACTGATCTGTGGATGCACATCAAATCGATATCCCAAATCTCGTCCTGGTTGTGTGAACGGAAATCAGCGTATATGTTCCACTTGTTGTTTTTGTAGTAAGTATATACCTGGATAATATTCCCAATGTGGTCTTCATTTATATCCCCGCTGAGGGCAGACATACCCACAATGCCGCAGGCATAATTGTTGCTGTCTATGGTTGTCTGATACCCACCCGTTTCTTGGCTAAAAGGCGGTATGCTGCTAACAACCGCGTCATCGTAATTCATGATTACGCTCTGATTATCGTAAAAACACATCATCTGCACAATCCAGCTTTCATCCCCTCCATGATCTCTGAAATCTGCGGTCACCTGCCATTCCCCATCCGAATTTTTCCGGGTGAAGACCTTGATGATGTCCCCAGCAGAATTTTCTTGAATGTCCGTGTTTCTCACATCATAACCAGAAATAACGCAAGTATAGTTTTCGGGGATATCATAAATAGCTGGATTTAACGTGACTGTCATATTTGTTTCTGGCTTGATATAAATATCAGAGAAGAATCTGGAGTGAACTTTATCGGCACACATCAAACCTATACTCCATTTTTCTTGACCACCGTCTCCGTGCCGGTGAGTGCGGAAATTTGGCGTGATAGTCCAGTACTGTCCCCCGGCGGAAAGCCAAATTTTAATCGCATTACCAGTACCACCTTCTTCGATATCCCCATGCAGAGCTGCCAGGCTGATCACACTGCAATTATAGTGGGCAGTGGGGATGTTGGTTGCGTAGGGCTCTCCTGCTTTGATATTGGTGAAATTCCGGAAGACAAAACGTTTGCTGTAATCCGGAGTGGCGGTGGGAGCAAAAAATGGGATTAGTGGTTTTAATGGCATCGGGACAAAGATGATAGTCGGCGCTTCAACGACGATTTCTTGTTCAACCAGGTCTTCTCCCCATTCATTACTCACCCTGAGCTGCATGGTATATGTGCCGCCGCTGGTAAACTCATAATTGAAATCAGGATTGCTGCCCATCGTATCTGGAATACCTTCTTCAGAAATCAACTGCCAGAACATAGAAGTAGGGTTGCCTGTGGATTGGTCCCAAAAATGGATTTCGATGGGAGCCGTCCCGCTGTCTGGCGACATGGAAAAGGCTGCTGCAGGAGGGTCAAAGGGGATCGATAAAGCAGGTCCAACCGGCTCCTGGTTCCGGGTAACAGCAGATGCTGGCACCCAGCAGGGGTCATTGTCAAAGTCAATCTGCCACCAGGTTTCGTCTCCGTTGTGACCGGTCACCAGATAGGTCGCGCCCTGTACGGCAATTCCAATAGTGAAATATTTGTCTGAGGGCCCTTTCTTGATATCCAGAGTGGCGGTATTGATAGTCAATTCAGGCTGGACCTCAACCGTCGGCTCAGGTTCGTCAGAAGGCAAGACCATTGCCAGGGCATAAAATGTGCCCTCCGCCGGCCACTCAAAAACCACTCTTGAACGTGATGGAACGGTGCTGAAATCAATATCCTGCAGATTGAGTTGAAGTTGATAGGGACTACTTATGAAAGGATAGAGTTGGACTGATTCTACAAGCTGCCCCGCTTCGTCTACTATATACGCGTCAGGTTTGTTTTCCTCCACGAAATTGTAGCCGCTGAGCTTTATTACAGCTGTTTCAAAGACTGCTTCCTCCCCTATTTCGATCAAGTCAATTTGATCTGGGATTATCTGGCAAACCCAGGGAGTCGGAATCTTTTCATCGGGTGCTTCTTCTCCGGAAAAAATGGATTTTAATCTGCCAATCAGTGTTCTTCCAATAAATTGGTCAACCGTGTCCCCTGCCTTGGCACTCAGGAAATCAACATTGCAGCGGAATTCCGCCCCCACTGAAGCGCTGACGTACTGGGTATTGATCCGGGCTTCAGACATCAATCCGGCTACTTCATCCGCCAGATGGGAAGCAACGTTGGAAGTTGATCCTTCCAGGGTGTGGATAATTTCGGTCATTGTGTCTTCCCATTGATCCGGCGCGTCATCAATGGTATCAATCAGATTGTTGACCGTCATATTGGTCTCTGCATCCAGCCCGAGTTTGATCCCCACTCCCTGTTCAACAATTCCCAACAGGACATCAATGCGTGACAGAGTCTCCGGCTTAAACCCAAATTCCAGGCCATCTGCAATGGTTTGGTTTAACTGCTCAATTATCGCCCGGGTTTCAGGTCCAATTTCAACCCCGGTAGCGATCGTATCGTTCAAATCATCGATCCTATCCAGGGTGTTGGGGCCTAATTCAGAGGTGGTTTCAATTTCAAAGTGACTTGGAACCAAATTACAGGCAGAACCGAACACCAGCACAAGGCTGATAACTATGACCAGGAAAGCCTTTCGAAAATTCATGTCTCCTCCTCAATTAGGAAATGATATGGTTCGTTGGCAGGCCCTCAATAGGTAGCTTGTTTTTTAAATGAATAAATTAGGGTCAAGAAAGTAGTTTTCGATTTTGGAGTTCAATCAAAAGCTGATTAACAGCTTCCGCGTTGTTTAATTCCAGTGTAAGTTATCATCCATCGGCTGTCAATAATACTTCGCATTATTACTCAAGAAGGATACAATCTAATTAGATAAAACTTGGTTCATAATCGCGAGTAAAAGTATATGATGATGTTTTGGGCAGGCTCTTTGTTAATGGTGCTGGCAGCATTCCTGGTATTCCGGGTTTTCGTCCACAGGGATTATCAGACAAAGGGAAAACTCACCTGGCTTTCAGTAGGGCTGGAAATACTTATCTTTGCCCTGCATGCGAATATGTCCTACCTGTTCCTCCCTGCGAATTGGCCGGCGTTCCCCCCTCTTCCAAACAATCGCCTCCACAGCGGGGTCTCGCTGGGTATAATGTCACTTGGTATAATACTTACCCTGGGATCAATGTGGAATCTGCGTTTTAGAACTTCCTTGGGCCAGGGATCGAAAGAGATGCACCAATCCGGACTCTACCGGTGGACCCGTAATCCTCAAATCTTGGCTTATAGCTTGGTGGTTATAGGTTTTGCCGCTTTGTTCCCCTCCCTGGAATCCGCAGGGTGGATCCTGGTCTACGCGGTAATTGCCCATTTAATGGTGCTTACTGAAGAAGAGTACCTAAAAAACCATTTTGGTGAAGTTTATCAGGCTTATTGTGATCTAGTCCCGCGCTACTTTTCTTTTTTCCAGCGGGATATAGATTAAAATCTAGAATATACCCCTTAGTTATATTCCCTTTGGAGCCTCCCATGTCTTTATTTCCCCCAATTCATTTGGGCTGGTTAAATGGCTGGATTCCGATCCTGCTCTTTTACCTCATTTTTATCCTACTCTTAAAAATCCTCCCCAAAGAAACTGTCGAGCGCTTGTATGACCGCGCAAATTGGACAAAAAAGCAGTCTAGGATGGCTCAAGTCGGGCTTCCGTTTGCGTTAGCGGGTATGATCCTGGTTCTGTTTACACCACTAAAAATCTATCAGCCGGTTTTCTGTGGTGGTCTGGCTCTCTACATAATCGGGTTTTGTGGATTTCTGATTTCGCTGCATAATTTTAATTCAACACCACTTTCAGAGCCGGTTGTTGGAGGGCTGTACAAAATCTCCCGCAATCCGCAGTGGGTCGCGTTTGCGATCACAATTATTGGAACCAGCATCATGGTTGGCAGCTGGACCGCGGTCTTTTTGTTCCTGGTGCGGGTAATTATGAATCATTTTCGGATATTGGGAGAAGAACGGGCCCTTGAAATTCAATATGGCGAATCCTACCTGGTATATAAAAATTCTATTCCGAGGTATTTATTCTTTTTCTAAGGAGATTACAATCTGAAACCAGCCCGGATCAGCAGCTTCAAAAGCTCGGTATAGACACAATACTTCTGACTGGTTTTGCCGCCTCAACGTGTGTTTTATCCACCTATCGTGGTACAACAGATCTTGACTATACCCCGCTCTTTATCCGCGGTCCACTTGCAGAAGTCAGTCGAGGCGGAAGCCTTTTGAAATATCAAAACCCGACACAGGGAAAAATTTACTATGACCGATCACCAACTGCCGTTTAAACTCCACAGCGTGATCCTCTTCCAGGGTGATTCCATCACTGATGCCGGTCGGACTCGCTCCCGGATCGGCCCCAACACACCCGATGGGTTGGGTTTTGGGTATGCCAGGAAAATTGCTGATACGCTTTTGGTAAATTATCCAGAGGGTTACCTGCAGCTGTATAACCGGGGTGTCAGCGGGGATCTAATCCGGGGTATGATAAGCCGCTGGGAAGGGGATTCGCTGCGCTTGCTGCCCGATTTAATCAGTATTTTAATCGGGGTCAATGATACCTGGAATCAGGTGCTGCTGGGTATGGGCTCAGATCCGGAACAATACCGGGAAATATTCCACAAGATCCTCACCGAAACCCGACAGTCCCTGCCTAATACCCGGCTCGTACTCTGTGAACCTTTTCTTCTCCTTACGGGAGAAGTAACCCGGGAATGGTCAGCGGATATTACCCGCCGGCAAGGCATTGTCCGGGATCTTGCTGATGAGTTTAACGCGATTTTTGTTCCTTTTCAAAGCGCCCTGGATCAGGCGGCCCAGCAGGTATCTGCGTACTTGCTTCTGGAAGACGGTGTTCATCCAACAGACCGCGGTCATCAGGTATTAGCAGATTGCTGGATGAAAACAGTGTTGGGTTAAATAAAAGGAAGGGGCTATCTTTGTCGTTTTCACTAGAAGCCCGGTCATCAATGACCGGGCTAATAACGACGCCCAATACATTGGGCTAAACTATTCCTCAGACTACTTTTGTAAGCCCAGCGGGCGCTGTTTTTAGCCGGGTGATTTATCCCCAGGAGAGAGGGAAATTTGAGGGTACACAATTGCTTAAATCTCCCACCTCTTCAATGATCTCCCTTCAACTTCGTTCACTTCGTCGCTTCCTTCGGTCGCAGGACGGGCTTTGTCTAAGGATATAAGTTGCGATTTTTGCGCAGCGCCCTGGTGGGGTAATCGCCTAACATTTCTGTGTTAGGTTAAATAAAAGGAACCCGGTTCCTCGGAGGAACCGGGTTCCTAGAACAGTTAACAATAAACTTTTATTTTTCGGGCGGCGGTACCGGCAAATCTTCCACTGCCGTGTCTACCCATTTATCACCTTCGTCAATCAACATAACCGGAATATCCTGCCGAATAGGATATTTCCGACCGCATTCAATGCAAACCAACCAGGTTTCTTTGTAATAATCCAGGGTTCCTTCCCTGGTTTGGACACAGGCAGGACATCTCAGGATCTCAAGCAGTTCTTTACTTACCATTTGCTCCTCCTCTGCTGGAGTCAATTTTTGTTTCAATTATATCTTAATTCTTTTTACAGGGGTCGTCCGGGTCAGGATTTTTGGGAGGCATCTTGTTGGTTCCCGGTCCATACTGGCAGACCGCTGCCCAGGGCTGATATTTAGTTTTAAATATGTCTCGCCACAGTTTCTGACCGTCCCGGTATACATCCCGGGTCACCGTCACGGTCGCGCCTTCTACTGCCCAATCTACCTGCCTCACCACTCCTTTTGCCAGCTCAGGGTTCTCCTCATAAATCGGATCCGGGGGGTCTGTTTTCTTTTTCAGGCCGGTGGTGCTCCAATCAACCGTCCGTCCGTCCGAAGTGCTGTAAAATTTCCAGGTCAGCCATCGTTGAGCTTTATTCACGTAAGTTTCCATCAGCAGCCAGTTTTCAGTATCATTGGTAAATTTAAAATCCACCAGAGGGACATACACTGTGGCATCCAATCCGGCTAATTTGGGGTTATTGGAGCCATTGGGTTTTTGTTCGTAATACAAAACCCGGTAGGCGTGCGGAGACCGTTCAACAACCGGGAAACCCCCAAAGAAAACTGCCCGGAACAGGGTTGTGCTAACCTGGCAAACCCCACCTCCAACGCCTTTTATAGTCCGGTCTCCATAAATAATCCAGGCTTCGGAATAGCCGGTATCCAAACTGACATCTCCCAGCTGCTCTGCCATTGAAAAGGTTTCACCGGGAGCGATAAAAATACCATGGAATTTTGCGGATGCTGTTGCGATATTATTGATCCGGGAGGAATCAGATCCGTAAAAATAGGTGGTCTGTGAGCTCACCAATTCGGTGATGCCCAGATCCTTGGCTGTGTTCGCTTCGGTAACGTCCGGCAGTGTTTTCTCCACAACCAGTGAAATTTCATGATTCCCTGCCGCCAGCTGCTCCTCAATGCCAACGATTGTTTGATCAATGTCCAGTTCCAGTCCAATATATTCCTTCTCAATCAAAACCAGCTCGCGAGTGTCGTCATCAAAGTACATTCTCGCGTTTTGGGGTTCGCGGTTGATCTTCTTCGCTCTTTTCTCCAGGTATTCCCGCAGCTGCTCCGGGTCAAGAGAAATCCGGTAAAAATCTCCATCATGGGTGGAAATTCGTTCTATGATCATCATCTCCACCAGCTGCTGAGGAGAAAGAGACCAGGGGCCAGGGTCATTATCTGCTGCATCGGGGATTTTTAATACCATCGGTTGACTTAATATTTCCCGGGCAGTTTCTGCTTGAGCGCTGACATCCAGGATATCAGGATAGGTTTCATAAACAATGAGGGGAATACTGCCATCCTGCAGAGTTCTCATCTGTAAAGCGACCACATCTAGAGAAGCAGGGATATCCATCTCTCTGCCAATCTGTCCTGACTGAACCAGTATTTCCAGCTCCTCCAATTTTAAGGAGGCTTCTATCACAGGTTGGTTTACCCCGGCTGCAATACCCTCCAGATATTCAGTACCCGTCTTTTCATCCATCACAAATTGGGGCGTGAGGATGATACCGTGGCGAAGCACTTGAACTTGGGCTGCTATCCTCTTTGTTATACCTCCCTCCCTTCCGGTCTGGAAAGCAAGTTCAGCATTGTAATTGGGGCTGAAAAATAATCCTAATTCTGCCGGCGATGCCTCCCAGCTTAAATCATCATATTGAAGGGTTATCTTCCCCTGGTCAGTATAGGTATATTCTTCTTTTAATAGACCAGCCGCATCAGTTGGCGTTTGACCGCTGAGGTTGATCCCGCCTGAATAAATTCCCGGAAAGATCCGGCCATCATAAATAGCGCGGAACCCCAGCGTGAAGAGGCTAACCACTAGGGCAAACAACAGCAGTCCTCCTGCCAGAGCGGCAATAGCTTTGACGAAAATATTTGAAAAGTCAATATTGATCTTCATTAGACTTATTTTACCAAACGCGGCGGGGCAGCGCCCTCCCTACTCTGTGCTATTGGTTGATTTTCTGCTGCTAAAATACATACCAGGTCACTTGCTAAATGCAATATTCCTGCCATTAATTATGTGCTAAATAATATTTATTCACCTGAAGGTTGAACCGGTGTTGAGATCTTTGTCAGAAGTACCACCAGCGAGTCTTTCTGGTTTTCTGCCAAGGCAGGATGAATTCGGCATAATGCCTCTTGAGGACGGACCATTTCCGGGATAGTGATCGGTCTGCCCGCCCGGGATGCGCCATGCCTTAAGAATAACCCGTGCTGCGATCTATGGCAGTTGACGGCCTCGGTTTTTATTTTTTTCCAGGGAGTGATATCTACCAGGATGGCTGGGGCGGGCGTAAAAACACCAGTATCCCGCGAGAGCCAGGAAGGAGCATAGACAACTGTGTTGAGAGTTGATTCTTGAGCAAGCGCTCTCATCATTCCCTCATGCGCCTGGATGTGGGCTGGATGCCCATATTCTCCCCCGGGTCCGTGAGTGATAATCACCTGGGGCTGAATCTGTTTAATCTCATCCTGAAGATTCTTCACCAGACCATCCATGTTGTCCGTAAAGGGGTATAACTCGCCCTCCGGTCCTACTTCCGGATCCTGGTAACCTAAGAACTTAACGTTTTTTCCACCCAGTCCTTTAACCGCACACCTTAATTCTTCTTCCCGGACATCCCCCAGGTCTTCCCGGCCACATACTGGCGGATCTCCCAGTTCTCCTCCTTCCCCGCGGGTGGCGCATAAAAAATATATCTCCGACCCCTGTTCTGCAAGGTAGGCAAAGGTTCCCCCCAGGAACATGGTTTCATCATCTGGATGTGCAAAAAATGCTAATATTTTCATCTTAATTCTCAATATTCATTTAGCGATTCAAAGGGTACCACAAGCTCTATTAATAAGATATAAGAATATATTGGTGAAACAAAATGCGCCCTTCCTGCGTATATAATTATAGTGAAATAACAGACGCGGTTATCCATTATTTAACCAAATTCGGAGGAAACAAATGCAAATCACAATTTTGATCGCAGCATTAGCGGCTTTTTCCTGGCTGGTAGTGATTGGGTTTATTGCCCTGGCAGTAATGCGTGCCCGACAGGGAAAGAAAACGCGCGGATCCTTAACCGGAATTATCGCTGCGCTGGTCCTGGCAGTGGTTCTTAACACAGTCAGTGCCGGCCTGGTATTTATTCTGCCCCAGGACCGCGGTGTAGTCATCAGTGCTGTTGAATCTGCCGGTTATCGGCAGGAGATTCTACAGCCAGGTCTGCGCTGGGTAATTCCCTACGCAGAAAACGTCCAAACCTATTCCATCTCCAAGAGCACCTACACCATGTCGATCGCCCAATTGGAGGGTGATATCCAGGGAGACGATTCGATTGCAGCCCGCACAGCGGATGGACAGGAAGTATATATCGATGCTTCGATCATTTTTTCCCTTGATCCCAATGACGTCCTAGCTGTTCATATCATTTGGCAAGACCGCTATTTGGATGACCTGATACGCCCCACTGTCCGCGGTGTCATCCGCGACGCAGTCTCCCAATTCAAGGTCAATGAAGTTTACAGTACTAAGCGCGATGAACTCAAACAAGAAATTGAAACCAATATGATGAAGACAATGGATGACAACGGTTTAATCCTCTCCGATTTTGTGCTGCGAAACATCACCTTTACCACCGAATACGCGGCATCAATTGAGAAAAAGCAAATTGCAGAGCAGCTTGCGCAAGAAGCGGAATACATAGTTGAACAGCGCAAGCAAGAAGCCGAACAAGCCCGGCAGGTTGCTGAAGGAACCAGGGACGCCGCGATCATTGAAGCAGGAGGTAGAGCTCAATCGCAGGTGATTGAAGCGAAGGCTGAAGCCGAAGCTTTGCAGTTGATCGGTAATGTTCTCGCCAAGCACCCGGAGCTGCTTAACTACCGCTATATTGAAAAATTGGCTCCTGGTATCCAGGTAATGCTGGTCCCGAATGACAACCCTTATTTGCTTCCGCTGCCGGAATTTTCCCCTCAGTAAGGTAGTTCTCTTACCGGTCAATATAATTCCATAGCAGTAGCAACCGATTAAAAACCTGAGCAAAAGATCTTGCTCAGGTTTTTTTATTCAGGCTCCCTAATAACAGGATCCCGGAGATTAAAAACTCTGGGATCCTTAGTCTTTAACCCTCGCTCCATTAATGTTTATTGTGATAAAATTTTTATAGAAAACATGGTCATCTGATTAACTTTTTTCATATTTCAAATCTTATGCAAAGTAAAGAACAGAAACCCAGCGGTCGAGAAATTCGCCTCACCTCGCTTTCAAATTGTTCCGGTTGAGCGTCCAAGCTTAGCGCGGAAGCGCTGGCGCAGGTTCTGCGCCCGATCGAGGGGCTTTTTTCAAAAGAAGATTATCCTGATTTGTTGGTCGGGATGAGTGAGCCGGACGACGCGGCGGTCTGGAAGCTGGACAAGGACCGGGTCCTGATCGCGACCACAGACTTCTTCACACCTGTGGTAGACGATCCTTATGATTACGGGGCAATTTCAGCTGCTAACAGCCTGTCCGACATTTACGCCATGGGTGGAACACCGTTCCTTGCCCTTAATATTGCTGCTTTCCCGCTTAATCTGCCTCCGGAAGTTTCCGGCGAAATATTGCGCGGCGGCGCTGAAAAAGCGAAAGAAGCCGGGGTGGTTATTGCAGGCGGTCATACAATCCAGGATCAGGAACCAAAATATGGTCTGGTTTGTTTGGGATTTGCCCACCCGGATCTGATCATGACCAAATCCGCCGCCAATCCCGGGGACGCGCTGGTGATCACCAAGCCTTTGGGTTTTGGTACAACGACTACCGCTATCAAGAATCAAAAAGCCAAACCCGAACATATCCGGGAAGTAGTGATCTGGATGAAACAGCTTAATCAAAAAGCGTCCGAACTAGCGCAGGCCATCGGCGTAAAGGCTGCCACTGACATTACCGGGTTCAGCTTACTCGGACATGCCTGGGAAATGGCAACGCAATCCAAGGTTGGGTTAAATATCCACTGGGATATGATTCCCTTTATCAGCTCTGCCAAGGAGTATGCCAACCTTTTCAGTTTCCCCGGCGGGGCTTTTGACAATAGATTTTATTTTGGCGAACACATCCAATTTCCCAAATCCATGACTGAAGAAGAGATCATGCTGCTGTTTGATCCGCAAACCAGCGGTGGTTTGTTATTTTCTGTTGATTGCAATCAGCTGGGCAACCTCATCAGTAAAGCCGAAAAGATGGACCAGCCAATCTGGGTCATTGGTGAAGTTGTGGAAGGGAACGAGATTATTGTAAAATAATGGCAATCGACATCCTGAATAGCAAAGAGGCTGCTCAAATCAGGCAGCCTCTTTTTATTTTAATTATTCTGTCTCAATCTCAGCCGGTTCCGATTCTGGAATTCCCCCATACCCGGCATAATCCAGGCGGAAGGGTTTTACTGTCTCTTCCAGGTATAAACTCTGCAGATCAACAAGCTGCCGTAGATGGATGAGATCATGGATCACCCAGGAGACGAACATATCTCCGGCTTTAATTTCACCGAAAGGAGCTTCATAAACTTTGTCCCAGTCTGGATTTTCTACCGAATCCAGCCACCCCAGGTTTTCATTACGAAGAGTCATATACCGCGTCAGGGATTCATATAAATCCTGTTCATTATATTGACTCTCAATAACCCAGGCCTCGGGGTCTATCGGCGGCCAGGGTTTTTCAGATTTTTCCAGGATCATTTTCAACCTGACGGGAAAGTCCAATTCCTCTTCGTCGGCCAGGTGATTAACAACTTCCAGGATTGACCAGGATTCAGGATCTGGTTTCCAACGGGCTTGTTCTTCTGATATGCCCCTGGCCAGGGCAGCTATCCGATCTCTGTTAATCGCCAACTGCCTCTTAAAATAGGCTGCTTCCATATCTCCTCCCGGATTCGCTGCCTGAAAAGATGTCTCTTACCTGACAGAATCAGGGAAATTACTTAACAGGCTTCTTGGTGTATTTCCATTATACAGGATATTCACTCCTGCCCAGCGCGGCATCCACTGCGGCCAGGGCATGGATTTCCATGGTGTCAAAAACAGGGACCGGCACATCTTCCTGCTTCACAAGCAATCCGATCTCAGTGCACCCCAAAACTATACCTTGAGCTCCCCCGGCTACCAGGGCATCAATCACCTCCCGGTATATCTCCCGGGAACCGTCTGTAATCACTCCCTGCACAAGTTCATCATAGATCACCCGGTGGACCTGATCTCTTTTTTCCCTGTCCGGAATCAATACCTTAAGCTGATGAAGTTCTTCCAGGCGCCCCCGGTAAAATTCTTTTTCCATTGTGAATCGGGTCCCCAACAATCCAATGATATCCAACCCCCGCTGTTTTACGGCTTGGGCAGTCGCGTCAGCAATGTGCAAGAGGGGAATATTGACCCCGGTCTGAACCTCTTCCGCCATCAAATGCATAGTATTAGTGCAAATCAAAACAAAATCGGCGCCGCCTTTTTCGACCAACTGCGCCGTTTCCACCATGATTCGGGTTGCCTCATCCCAGTTTCCCTGGTTTTGCAGCTCCTCGATCTCAGCAAAATCAAGGGATACCATCACGCTTTTTGCTGAGTGGACTCCTCCCAATTCCTTTCGGATAACCTGATTGATAATCCGGTAATATTCAATGGATGATTCCCAGCTCATACCTCCAATTAATCCAATGGTTTTCATCCTGCCTCTCCTGGTAAATATTCAACTGAATATGCTGCTTCCTTATTATTAATCATAACATCGGCGTTGGATTTATTTGCCCTTGCACAGGTATCGGAACGCCAACACCAGAAAGGGGTTTCCAGATGTATAATTATTATGTCACAAATAATAAAAGGAGGAACTGTGAAATACAAATTCCCTTCAGATGAGTGGGTCAAAAAAGTGCGTGAGTTATTAAATGAGAGCGAGTCCTACCAACGCTCTGCAAAAGACTGGGAAGGTGATTTTATTTTTGTCGTTGAACCGGATGACGCCTATCCCCATACTTCATATTTACATCTGGAACTTTACCACGGCTCAAGCCCCGGGGCTGCCCTGGTGAATGAAGATGAGCTTCCAGAAACAGAGTACTCACTAAGTGCTCCCTTCAGTACCTGGCGAAGAGTTATCGAAGGTAAACTCGATCCCATCCAGGGAATGATGACCCGCCAATTAAAGCTGAAGGGTGATTTAATGAAGATCATGCGTTATCCAAAAGCAGCCCAGGAAATTGTTTCCTGCTGCGCAAAAGTCCCTACAGAATGGTAGCGGTCTTTGCTTTCAACTTCGATTTTTAAGGAGGCCCAGGATGTGGCATTTTGTTTCCCCAAATATTGTTTTTGGTGAGGACGCATTAAACTCGCTGGAGGAGTTAACCGGGAAAAGGGCCCTGATCGTTACCGATAATAACCTGGTTCAGATCGGGATAGCAGAACGGGTGACTTCTTATCTGATAAAAGCGGGCTTTGATATCCAGATATTTGATCAAGTTGAACCCGATCCAACCACTCAAACAGTAATTAAGGGGGCCGAAGCGGCTAGAGAATTTAAACCGGATTGGATCGTTGGTTTGGGAGGCGGGTCACCCCTTGATGCTGCCAAAGCCGCCTGGGTTCTGTACGAAAGACCAGATCTTCAGCCGGCTGATATTAACCCCTTTATTAAGCTCGGACTCAGGGAAAAATCTCGCTTGATTACTATCCCAACCACAAGTGGAACAGGTGCTGAAGTCACCTGGGGAATCGTGTTAACAGACGCTGAAAATCAGCGCAAGATGGGTTTGGGAAACAGGGAAAATGTAGCTGATATTGCAGTAGTGGATCCTGCTCTGGCATCAGGTATGCCTCCCCAACTCACCGCAGACACCGGAATGGACGCATTAACCCATGCTATAGAAGGCTTTAGCTGTACCTGGCATACGGATATTACAGACGGATTATGTCTGGTTGCTGCCCGGGACATTTTTCAATATCTCCCGCAGGCTTACGAGGCCTCTCAATCAGACAATCCTGATCAAGATCATTACCATAAAGCACGTGAAAAGATGCATAATGCCGCTGCCTCCGCAGGACTTGGTTTTGGCAACGCCATGGCATCCATGGCTCATGCCATGGGGCATACCCTGGGGTCTATATTTCACTTACCTCATGGCCGAGCGGTGGGAATATTTCTACCCTACACTATAGAATTCGCCGCCCAGAACGCCCCTCAAAGGATAAATAAATTAACCGCCGCCCTGGGCATCCAAACTCCAAAAGGGAAAGCCGGTCAGGCTCTTGCCAGCCATATCCGGGAAATCTCCCGGATGGTTGGGTTGCCTGGAAACATCGCGGATGCGGGAATCGACGAGGGTGAATTTATGTCCCAGCTGGACAAGTTGGTGGATGATGCCTTTAACGACACCCAGATGATCACTGCTGCCCGAGCTCCCTCTTTCCAGGAATTAGAGCAGCTTTTCAAGGCTGCCTATCACGGTCAACCCGTTGATTTTTAGTCCCCCTGCAGCTTGCTGGGTTTACAAAAATCCATTCCTAAACGGATTGCGAGTGTAACTATGAAAAATTATTTGCACATTGACCTTACAACCGGTTTAATTGAGGAAAAAGGTATTGACCCTGCTTTAGCCAGAGATTTTATTGGTGGAAGCGGTCTCACAGCCAGGCTGCTCTATGACCTGATAGATCAAAATACAGATCCCTTGGGCCCAGAAAATCCCCTGCTGTTTATGACCGGTCCGCTGGTAGGAACCAGCATGCCTTCGGCGGGACGATGTACAATTAGCGCCCTGTCTCCGCTAACAGGATTCTGGGGAGAGTCCAATACGGGTGGTTTTATCGGACCCGAGCTGCGTTTTGCCGGATATGACGGAATGCTGATCACAGGGCGTTCAGAAAAACCCTGCTGGATCTCGGTGATTGATGGTGAGGTAAAGCTGCATGACGCAAATCAACTCTGGGGACAGGATACCTATCAGACTCAGGAGAACATCAAAAAAACCTTGGCTGAACCGAAGGCGCGGGTAGCCTGCATTGGAGCAGCCGGAGAACAGCTGGTCAAAATGGCCGCAGTGATCAACGATCACGGAAGAGCTGCTGGGAGAACAGGGATGGGGGCAGTAATGGGCTCTAAGAATCTCAAAGCGATTGCCTTCCGCGGCAGTGGAAAAGCGCCCCTGGCTGATCCGGAAGCATTTCAAAAAACAGTAAAGGATATTCTGGAGTCATTAAAAGAGGATCTCTCGGTTCAAGCACTGAGAATGGCCGGCACCGCGGTTTATGTGGACTCGGCGCTGATGTTTGGTGATATGCCGATCCGCTACTATCAACAGGGTGAGTGGGAAGAAGGGAGCAACCTCTCTGGTATCCTGATGACTGAAAAGCACCTGACCCGGAACACAGCCTGCTACCGCTGTCCAATTGTCTGTGGACGGGAAACCCGGACAGTTAAATACCGGGTTGATGCTGTGGATGGCCCGGAGTATGAAACAATTGCCTCCTTCGGCTCTCTCCTTATGGTAGATGATTTGGAAGGCGTAATATACGCTGGACACCTCTGCAATGTGTACGGGTTGGACACCATCAGCACTGGATCAACTATTGCTCTTGCATGTGATTTGTTTGAGAAAGGAATCCTCACTAAAGAGCACACCGGTGGATTGGAGATTAAATACGGCGATGTGGAAATGATCCATCGACTGATTAAATTAACCGCTCACAGGGAAGGATTTGGTGACTTGTTGGCTGAAGGCAGTGCAGCCCTGGCTGCCCGGCTTGATGTCCCGGAGATGTCTGCCACTGTCAGGAATCTGGAGATACCAATGCATGATTCCAGGGCATTCAGCGGCATGGCTCCCATTTATGCCCTCTCACCTCGGGGTGCCTGTCATATGCAGGGAGACTTTTATTTAGTGGACACAGGACAGGGTCCTCCCGGGGAACTGGGTATCCATCCCGGCGATCGCTTTGATAATTCAGAAGATAAGGGCCGCACTGCTGCCCTGATACAGGCCTGGCGCAGCGTTTATAACGCGCTTACAGTTTGTCAATTTATGAATCCCGGAGCAAGTCGGCTTCTGGCAGGGTTAAACGCAGCCACCGGCTGGGATTATTCATTGGAAGAACTGATGAAAGCAGGAAAAAGGATTTTTACCCTGAAAAGAATGCTCAACATCAAACTTGGATCTACTCGGGCTGATGATCGTCTGCCAGATTTTATGTTAACTTCCCTAAAAGATGGGGGGTCCCTGGGTTTTACTCCAGAGTTGGAACCGCTGCTGGCAGGCGCATTCAAAGAACATGGCTGGGATCCAGATACCGGGATTCCCAATCAAGAAACGCTTGAGGAATTTGGTCTGGAGGGCATCCTCGGCAAATAAGGTACCTCGTCCCTCATCTGTAAATAACCCCCTGTTAGTAATCTAGCAATCCGCTTGAATGGTACCAGGCTGTTAATATTTATGTTGTTATTCCCTTTCTGTCATAGATAACGGATATCGTATGTTTAACCGCTTGCGGAACATTTATCATGATTTCCCCAATAAATTCTGGGTTGTAGTTGGCGCCTCCTTCATCGACCGCGTTGGAGGAACGCTGCTTTTCCCTTTCTTTTCCCTTTACATCACGCAAAAGTTTAATGTCGGAATGGCCCAGGCCGGTGTTGTACTGGGGACTTTCTCGGCTTTTGGATTAATCGGATCTATGATCGGGGGCGCGCTGACCGATAAATTCGGACGCAAGAACCTGATCCTTTTTGGATTGATTTTCAGCGCAATAAGCACCCTTTCCCTGGGATTAGTTAATGAATTTGCGGTCCTCATACCTCTGGCAGTAGTTATCGGCCTGCTCTCAAATATTGCCGGACCTGCCCATCAAGCCATGGTAGCTGATTTGCTGCCCGTGGACAAACGCCAGGAAGGTTTTGGAATACTCAGGGTAGCAGCCAATATGTCCTGGATTATCGGACCCACCATTGGCGGCTTTATCGCCAACCGCAGTTATTTTATGCTTTTTGTACTTGATGCAGTCTTCAGCTGTATTGTGGCTGTGATCGTCTTCTCCTTCATCCCGGAAACTAAGCCGGAAACAACCGAAGAACCGGAAAACATGCTGAAGACATTTGCCGGATATGGCATCGTGCTGCGGGATTATGCTTATGTGGCATTTTTGGTGGTATCGATGTTGATGGGTATTGTCTACCAGCAAATGTACAACACGCTCTCAGTTTATCTGCGAGACAACCACGGCATTGAACCTCAAGGCTATGGATTTTTACTAACTGTCAGCGGCATTATTGTGATCCTGTTCCAATTTAAGACCACCAGGGTGATTAAGAAGTATCCCACTTTTATCATGATGGCGCTGGGCACATTCTTCTATATGATTGGGTTCGGAATGTTCGGATTTGTAACCGTTTACTGGTTGTTCGCTGCTGCTATTGTGATTATCACCATCGGGGAGATGGTCATCATGCCCACGGCTTCTGCTTTGGCTACCAACTTCGCACCAGAGGATATGCGGGGGCGCTACATGGCAGTATTTGGCCTTTCCTGGGCGCTGCCGGCAACTGTTGGTCCCAGTGCAGCGGGGTTAATTCTGGATAATTTTAATCCCAACCTGCTCTGGTACCTGGGCACTGAACTTTGTGCTCTATCCGTATTGGGTTTTTATATCCTGCACTTGCGGCTTGGAAAGTTAGCCCGTTTTAATCCCCCTGAGCCGGAGGGCGAACCATCACCTGCTTCTTAAGTAATCTGTTTCGTAATCCTTAAGGGATTTCGAATCGTACCTTATAGAATAGTCAGTGAGGTAAGGTACAGCAGACAAAAAATTTGCTTTATTTGTTATTTTTCTTCTTGCCACCACTGTCCCACCAAATATACCGTTGAAGAGTCGTTGGCATAACGCGCACAATGGATTAGAAATTCAGGAGGAAGACTTTCAGGAGTTCGTAATTTAACCTCAGACCCATCACTGTTCATCGTGTATAGATCATACACACCTCTCTCCTCAATCGCTGCCACGATAAACAGGATTTCATTCCCCGCAGGAGACCAGCTTGTAAGACCCTGTGAGTAACCAGTCTTGGTGAGATTCAACAACTCTGAACCATCAAGGTTGACCTGGAAAATATCATAGTTTCCATGAGTTGACTCGTCCCCAATCATTCTAGAGAATATAATTTTTGTCCCATCAGGACTCAAGCGGGGATCGTAATCCCCGAAAGGTAAATTCGTTTGGCCCCATTCTCCTGCCCTCGGCGGGTCCGTTAAGGACCGGGGGTTCTTGCCATCAGAATCCATGATCCAAATCCGGTCCTGGCTTGTGAATACAATCTGCTCGCCCCTCCAATCGATATCTGCATCATGATGGGACGAATCATACAACAATCTTTGATTGGACCCATCACCATCCATCCGGTAAATATCTAAAGAAGATTCTCTCCAGGACAGAAAAGCTATCTCGGATCCATCCGGAGACCAGACTGGATAAAGATCCCACATAGAATTATCTGTTAACTTCACCGAGGTCTGATCGTCAAGTGAAAAGGTGTAGATCTCGGTATATTCGTAACTGTCACCGCCAATTTTCTGGGAAAAAACCAGGTTAGTCCCGGAGGGGTCCAGACTGAGACCAGAGATCTCAGTCTGGGTACCATACAATAAACTGATCTCTTCTGTTTCAATATCCAGCTGATATATTCCCCAGGTTTCACCTCTGGTTGTGAGTATTTCCAAACTGGGAGCAGATTCATCTAGCGAACAGCCGGTGATTAAAATCAATAGCAGGATATTGATGCAAAGAATTAACCTTGTTTCGATTTTTATAATTTTAGTCATCCTTTTCTTGCCTGAAATTCTGGACAAATATCCCCCCCTGCAACTTTTTTCAATGCTTGTCGTATATACTTTTGGAAGACTAAAAAGGAGATTTAGGTGAATAGACAGCAAGGATGCCTTACTGGTTTGTTTAAACTTCTGATGCTTGATGTAGTATTTGATTGGCTTCAGGATCGTTTTGGCTTTGGCCGGGGAGTATCCTGCACCGGCTGCGGCTGTGGTTTTATCTTGTTAATCCTGTTTGTTGCCCTTAGCTGCCAGGTTATCTTTGGTACCAACTGGCTGCAGCTCGGATTTTAGAATTACCAACAGCTAGTACGGTTTGGAAAACGTTTCCCTTGCAGGAAACGTTTTCCTATTTAATCCTCTGGGTGAATAACAAATTTTTCGCCCGCACTGATCGCCTGGGTTTCCGGGAAGTATACCTCCCAGCCCCTGGCCGGCAGAACCTGGTATTCTCCAGGATGGGTCAGGGAGATGCTGTAAGTTAATTGATAGGTACCAGCAGGTAAATAACTAACTGACCAGGTGACCCTGTCATCAAAAACAGTAGGCGGGTTAAAATACCACCATCCCCACCCGTTTCTGAATGGCGCTGATACCAGATATTCCGCTGTGTCCTGCCGGGTTGTTTTTAATCGAGTATCCAGGATCTCCGCCCCAGCTGGAATCCTGTCCTCCACTATTAGATAATGGGCATCGTTTTCCAAAACCAGGGTAAGCTGAACCTGCACTAAAGCCCCTGAAGTTCCTTCCTGTGTAAAGATTGGTGCGTCTTCATTATTGAAATCAGCATAAACACGGGATATGCTGATTCCTTTCCCAAATGGAGGGACGTCTTCTGCCGGCCTGGAAACTAACAGGTGCGCTTTATAGTATAAGGTGCCGTCCCCGTCTCCGCGGTTAATCACCAGAGCGTTGGGGTCTTCCGCATACAATGCTCCCACCGGTATCGAGGCAGTCACTGCCTCCAACTGAGTTGGCCCTTCTGCCTGTCCATTGATTATCTCTGTTCCGTTAACTGCGCTTGAATATTCAAAACTGGTCAATAGATCACCTTGAGTCTTCATCACTTCGTTTAGAGCCAGGACCGCCCAACCTGTTTCATAAGCAGACCCCCAATCTCCTCCAGGGCCGCTGGCGGAAACCAGGTAGCGGACAGCTTCCGGCAGTGTTCCGGAGTCCGCGTCAGCCCGGGCTAAAGCATAGGTGACAATGGCTGTGGTAGTAGTGGTATTGTTTAACCAGCAGCGGCAGTTTTCAGGATTCTCCCAATGGATTCCGGTTGATGTCCGTATTCCGGTTCCAACCAGATTAGAAAACAGCGTCCTGGCTTGTTCATTACCTGGCAGTTGATTTTCAAGCGCCAGGGCCAAAACCGCCTGTGCATAAGGGCTGAGCTGGCTGCTGAGTGAAGCAAGTTCTAGCATCCCTCCACTGGTATCAATCCCGGCTTCCGTCAAGGAAAAATACCTGAAAGCCAGCTGATTATATTGCCAGGGTTCTGCCAGCATATCAACTGCCGGCAAGGTTGCCAGCAGGTATCCACGGGCTTGCTGAATCATCAAATCTTCTACGAAAACCCCAGCTCTTTCTGCCTGGCTCAGGCCAAACAGGATAAATGAACTGATCTCCCCATCACTCGCGCTTCCCTGCCGCCACCCCCATCCGCCGTCTTCATTTTGAGCAGCTGATAAGGCAGCCAGTGTTTCCGGAATGATTGATTCCAGCCTGCTTTCCAGCTTTGGAAACTCCAGCTCAAGTTCCTGTAGCGATTGATAAGTAATTATGTTAGGCAGGAAATGAGACAAGATTGCGATTGTGGAGACATGTTGGTCATCTTCCATAGCGTCCAGTGCCGTCAATAACGCGGCTGCCAGGGAAGGAGAAAGCTCAATTTCCAGAGATCCTTCTTCTGGATCATAGGTCTTTGGAAGGGTTACGATTTCCAGGAGCTGTCCGGAGTCTTCCAGAACTCCTGAGGTCCCGAAGGTTTGCGGAGCCGTATAGCGTGATACCGGAAGAGCTCCCAGGTAAGGCTTCACAGCATCCGAGCACTCACCTGCATCCGCGGTGAAGGTCAGGTCAACCTCATCAATATCTTCCACTGTTCCCCACCATTCGACTCTTGTTCTACCCCCAGCAGGTATATCTACCGATTGTGTGGAATAGTCCGGAATATCAAGCTGAATCCCGGTTCCCTGCAGGGTTACAACGGCTGTTAGCTCACCATTCGTATTGTTGTGAACCACGGCGGCTAATGCCAGATGATCCCCCGCCACCAGGAACCTGGGGGTCACGGGGCGAATCAATAAATCTTTTGTGGTAACTACTTCCACTGCTGCCTGACCGACTTCTGTTTCTTTGGTCACCCCCCGGGCTTCCGCCTGCCAGGTTGTCAGGTTATCCGGCATAGTGACTGTAACAACCGCTTCTCCTTTCTCGTCAGTCAGAATATCCGCACTCCAATATCCTGTATCCTCAAATTGGCTTCGTACAAAGTAAGCTTCTGCGCCCCCGCCGCCGCCCATTCCTCCAGGGATGAATATGCTTCGACCGGCATGCATGCCAAGCGGAATTCCCATCTGGACCGCTAGCGGCTGGACACCGTAAAACGCCTCTCCAATCTCAGGCGAATTTGGGTCTGCCAAAGCAAGGACAGCCTTGTCAACAACAGCCAGGGTAAATTCTCCTTCTAGCGGTTCGCCATTGTGATCAGAGACCCGGATCGTAAACTGGACTTCTTCCCGCGGACCAAGGCGCTCTGGCTTTCCAATGACTTCCACCTGCATTGCTTTTTTTACCGGTTCTACCAGTAGGTTAATATACCCTTGGCGAAAATCAGCTGTGCCATCCTCGTCTTGCCCCAGCAGGGTAACAGAAACATAAATATTGGGTGATTCTTCATCACTGAGCGGAATACTGATGGTCTCCCCGGATGAGGTTAAGTTCAAGGTTTGGTAAGAGACAATTTTATGGCGCTCTATTGTGATGAGTGCCAGTGCTCCCCCGGGGAATGGATTGGGGATAAAGATTTCTGCGTCCTCTCCCGGCAGGTAGGTGTCTTGATCAGCAACCAATCTTATCTTCTGGTTGGTAAGCGTTGGCCAGGCTGTTGTCCCCGGTCCTCCAACCCAGAGCATCACTTCTGTCAGAGCGCCGTCTCCATAAACATCCAGCTGGTAGGTTCCCGGCTCTGGAGGACTAAAGCTGATTACTTTTTCGCCATCCCGACCGGTGCTGAAATTCTCCGTCGCGATTTCTTCAGCCTCCCGCTGGTAAGTAATCTGTCCAAACTCTCCTGCTTCGCTCTGCCAGGTAACCCGGTTTAATACAGCTCGAAGGTTCCTGACCCCATCGGTTTCCTTTTCCCAATCAACAACTTTGATTTCAAACCGGACTTCCTCCTCTGCCTTTGTTATCCAGGACGAAGGTTTCACGCCGATATAAAAATCACTGGGATGTACCATCATTTCAGCCTGGTTGGTGATCTGGAAACCGGTTTCATCCTGGGCTGTTACCATTAATTTATAGGTCGCGGGGAGAGTGATTTCCCAATCATCGGCATCAACATTGGCGAGCGGTCGTTCGATTGTCCAGGCTCCGCGGGCATCTGTTTCATCTTCGCCTGAATCTATTAACGATCCCCACATATAAGCATAATCCAGTCCTGGATAGGTAAACCAATTGCTACCCAAAACCCCAACCTGATATCCAGGCAGAGAGAAATGTGACCGGACAGCTCTCAGAGTCCAGGAGATAGGTAAATCTCCAGCCGGGGCATCAAAATAGTACTGGGCATCCACCGTGCCCTGCCAATCATCATCCAGCAAGGTTTCTTCTTTTCCAAAAGAAACCTGCAGATCTATCTCTGGCTTGCGGTATTCGGCAACCTGGAAAAACACCATGCCGTCGTCAGTTTCCAGCTGGTAATATCCAGGTTGGGCAAATGAAGAAAGCTGATACTCTCCGTGAGCAGTTCCATACTCAGATAGGGGCAGGGTTACTTCCTGGTCTTCACCCTGCGGTAGATCAATTGTTAGATTGATTTCATCCTCGACTGGGAGTTTATAATCGCCGTCTGAATTAATCCGGTGGACTAAGCGATAGTATACTGTTTGCCCGGGGCGATACATCGGTCGGTCGGTATATATATATGTCTGGGGTTGAGGAGGGCTATAATTGGCGCGCAAACTGAAATTATACGGTTCTGTTCCATAAGCCCAATTTGAGGCAGTGATCCCAAAATTCTCTTCGCCCGGATCTCCCGCCACAGCATAAAATATTCTGCTATAGAGATCCACTGTTCCACCAAATTCAACTTCATAAACACCCTGTTGGTTTGTTTCCCCTTTATACAAAACCTCTCCACCTGAGTTATATATAGAGATCTCCGCGCCCTTGACCGGAGCTCTGGTCTCCAGGTCAACTGCCCAAACTAGAAGATTTTGGGGGCTGGCTTTCATGGTCAGGTGGACATTACTGACAGCCAGCAGGTACGGTGAAGGATTGTAGGGAAGGTCCTGAGAATAAATCTGGTAGCGGTACAGACCCGGGGCTAAAGATGTCCCAGCCTGATTTAGCGGGAGATTTACTGGATAGTTGTCATCTCCGGGAACGTTTACGATATGGGTCCAGCGCTGTAAATCGGCAGGATAATACTCATCCAGGGCTGAATAACGGTTCGGTCCAAAAAAGTTGGAATATGCTTCTAAAGGAATTGTGCCGATATTTACTGATACCTGGTATAGATTTGTTCCATCTGCCGGGATCGTATTCTCTGTTCCGGTTAAGAATAGTATGTTGGATCCCTGGGTGATAACCAGATTCGACGGCAAAGACTCAGTGGTGAAAAATAAAGACAACGAACCCTTCAAAGAGCTGCCCCAGATATCAGACAGGGCTTGTTTGACAGCCAGATTGTAGTTTGTAAGCGGTTCGAAATTACCGTAGATATGAAGAACGTTTTCGCTGCCTCCAGCTGATGGCCGGAGGTTGGAAACTTCCGGAGTAAAGCTGATATTTTCCTCAAAATTATCCAGATCAACCGGGCTGTTGAAATACAGTGTCGCCCCCTCGTAAACAGAAAATGTATTATTTTGTCCCGCGGGAGTTCCATAGAACGAAAACTCTCCCGCCGTTTCAAATTGCCAATTTGTATCCAGCTGCAGCGGAGTATTCCCTGCTGCTTTGGTTTCGCCGGGAAGGACAGCCGCATATGTTGTGGCCCGATCCAGAAGTTGATCGGGGGTAAATACAGCTTCTGTTAAATCGTCCGTCCATACAAATTCTCCTGTTACCAATTTTCCGGCACCACTGATCAGTTTCAAATTTGCTGCGACGCTTTCAGTATCCATTGCCTGGTTAAAAGTTAGTTTCAGGGAAGTGTCAAGAGGGATATTTTTTGCTCCTTCATAAGGGCTCCAATCCAGCAGCTGAGGATATGAGGTGGAGAAAGTCCAGGATCTGGTTGTCTCCGGATCCAATGCCGCGCCGGCTGTGCTTGTCAGCAATGAGGACAATTCCACCTTGTAGGTCACTCCGCCTGCCAATGCCGTTTCCGGCGAGAACAGGTAAGTACTGGTGTTTATCCATTCCCCTTTCCCCGCTGCGGAAGGGTTGATTGTAAAAGCAGGATCGCCAGACAAAGATTCTCCGAGGGAAACAACAGGCTGATTAAAAGTAACCACCACAGCAGAAGCAGGGTCAATCTCTATCGCTCCCGGTGATGGCAAAAAATGTGTTGCTTGTAGTGTATCCGGGGTAAAGAAATTAACTTGAACCGGTTCAGTAAGAGCCAAACCATTGGCGGCTTTAGCTGTTGTATCCACCTGGAGCACGAGGGTTGTATTTGGGGGTAGGGGTTGATCGGGAGTATAAATCAGCGTAGCCGGATCACTCCAGGTTAATAACCCTGCCAGTTCAGGATCTCCGGATAAGGCATCCTCAACTGAAGCTTTATCCATTTTTTGATTGAAGTAAAGAGTTATCGGGCCTCCAACATTTATTGTGCTGCCCAGTGGTGGATCCGTTTCTACAATTGTTGGGGGCAGGGGTTGCGGCGTAAACGTCGGTTCAGGAGTTATTGTTGGGGTAGTTTCTAACCCGAAAAACCGTTCCTGCAAACCGGCAGGGAGGTTGCAGGCCAGGCTGATCGCTGTTAACAAGAAAATAGCGGTTGCCAGCAGGGGGATTATCTTGTTTTTTGGGGGAGACATCGGTCAGCTTCCTTTCTCAAATAAGACCTTGAATGGTTAGTCCCTTGAGGATAAGAAGATTATACCCGCTTCCCTTTGAAACGGATATTTTCAGCCAGGTAAGCCGATTTATTGAGAATGAGATATTAGTTATTATAAAATATAAACAAGCAAACACCCGGGCGATGAATTCACCCGGGTGTTTGACTGTTTAAAATATGAAGATTTGTAATCCAAAAAAGGAGCATTTTTCAGCTCCCGGATCAGGGCTTGTTAGAAATAATCAGCCAGCATCGGCCCCCTTCCGATCAAGCATCTGCATTTGGGAAGCAATCACTTTGGTAAAGTAGCGTGTATTGCCTTCCTCCTCATAGGAATCTGTTTGCAGCCTTCCTTCTAAAAAGACCAGGCTCCCCTTTTTGAGATATTCACCACAGATCTCCGCCAGTCTTTCCCAGGTTTCAATATTAAACCAGTCGGTTACCTCCTGGTATTCCCCCTCTTTGTCTTTCCAGCGGCGGTTTACTGCCATGCTGAAAACACAGACTTTTTTCCCACTTGGTATGTTTTTGAGTTCTGGATCACGTCCTAAATTTCCGATCAATTGAACTCGATTCAGGCCCACCATAATTCCCTCCTTATAAGATATAATTGATAGGCATTATCCTATTCAGTGTAGCGTTAACGCCTGTGGTTTGTCAAGTATGTATTGCTATATCGTTTTGTTATTGTAATTTTTCGCTCGGTTCAAGAACTCGTTTTGAATGGAAAAAGGAACAACAACCCTCCTATGTACATAGCAATTGAAGGCGCGATTGGTGTCGGTAAAACAACTCTCTCCCGGTTATTAGCTTCCCGTTTTCAGGCATCTCTGCTGCTGGAGGTATTTGAAGAAAATCCCTTCCTGGCAGATTTTTACGCGGACAGGGCTGCGTATGCTTTTCAAACCCAGATCTTCTTTTTGTTAAGCCGATATCACCAACAGCAGGAAGTGCCGCTTGCGTTAACCTCTGGCAATAACCTGATCGCAGACTATACCTTCGAGAAGGATTTTTTGTTTGCCCGTTTAAATCTGTCTGGCGATGAGCTGGAAACCTATGTCAGCGTACACAATGCCCTGGCTGAAAAACTTCCCCTGCCAGATCTGATTGTTTACTTACAGGCCGAAACAGATGTCCTCATGCAGCGAATCGCTCAAAGGGACCGACCGTACGAAAGGAATATGGATCAGAATTACATTGAAAGTCTCAACATTGCCTATAGTGGGTTTTACAATGAGGGACATACCGGGGCTCCAGTATTGCAAATTAACACCAATCAACTTAACTATGTTGCCAAAGAACAGGACCTGGATTGGGTTGAAAAACGGATTCGTCAAACATTAAAACTTCACCCATATCAAACTCAATTTTTTAATAAGGCATAAGCGAAAAAGGGATACAAATTAAATGCGCTTTACGCCGGAAATCCTCCGTAAACACACTCAACTCCTGGTTGATAAAGAAACCAAAAAAGATCGGGGGGTCCTCGCCGTATATCTTCAGGGGTCTCTTTTATACGGCTCTCCGCTTCTT
The DNA here is from genome assembly GCA_049644685.1 of Anaerolineales bacterium. Lineage (GTDB taxonomy): Bacteria > Chloroflexota > Anaerolineae > Anaerolineales > UBA11858 > B10-G9. The sequence continues at coordinate 83,889 of JBARSJ010000106.1, read as the reverse complement.
GGAGGTGCGGGGGATATTGACCTGGTATTTATCCATTCTTCTCCCCCTGAAATAGAACGTGAAATCAAATGGATTACACCAGAGATCCATTTTGATATCGAACGCCATGATCAACTATTGTATCGGAGACCAAGAGACCTACGGGTTGATCCCTGGCTTGGTCCTGCCATTCGAGACGCCCAGCCACTTTATGACCCCAGGCACTTCCTCGACTATACGCAAGCCGGTGTACGCAGTAATTATTCTTACCCGGAGAATATCCAGGCCAGAACTAGACCATTAATCGAGAGTGCCCGCCAGTTCTGGCTGGACCGCCAGATTTCCCCACCCCAAGCAGCCATCACCGAACTCCCGGCTTTCTTGGAAGCCCTTAACAAAACCCTGAATGCAGTAGCTCTCTTAACCGGACCCCCGCTACCAACCCGCCGGCTGGGGATTATGTTTCCCGAAAAGGCGGCAGACGCAGGAGCTCCGGGATTGGCTGTAGCTCTAATTCATTTACTGGGAGGAGTATCTGTTACAGAGGAGATTCTCCAGGACTGGATTATTCACTGGGATACAGCCCTGACAACCCTCCAGGAAAAAACCTCTCCTGCCCTGCTTTTAGCCCAGCGGAAGACTTATTATCAAGCGGCCCTTGAAGCAATCCTTCAGAGCGAAAAACCAACTGATGCTTTATGGCCGCTGCTTACCACCTGGACAGAAGCTGTTTCGGCGATGCCTGAACAACTCCAACTGCAGCCTGCCTGGAAAAAAGCTGTCACGTCACTTGGATTCGCAGGAAAAGATTACCAGATCCGGTTGGCTGCTTTCGACGGTTTTCTTGAAATGTGTGAAACACTGGTTTTAGGCGAACAAGCCGCTAGTTGAACGAGGGTTTTCTAAGTTCTCAGGCTGCAGTTTTCGGAAGGACAACCCGGAAGGTGGACCCCTCGCCAAGTCCTTCACTCTCAGCCCAAATTCTTCCCCCATGCAGGTTAACTAGTTCCCTCGCAATTGATAACCCCAGGCCTAATCCCCCATAACGCCGGGTCATGTGGTCATCCACCTGGTAAAAGACCTCAAAGATTTTTTCCAGATTTTCCTCAGAAATTCCCCTCCCGGTATCAGTTATCGAGACCATAACTTCATCATCTTGGTCATCAATCTTTAATCGGATTTCCCCCTCAATTGGTGTAAACTGGATAGCATTGAGCAGTAAATTCACAAAAACAACACTCATCTTCGGCAGATCAATACTCAATTGAATTGGCTCTTCCGGTATCTGATAATCCACTGTATGATCTTCCTTGTTTACCGTCATCCTGACTTCTTCTTGAGCGTAATTGATCACCTTCTGAAGGGAAGTATCAGAGAAATCCAAATCAGCTTTTCCGGTATAAAGCAAGTTCATATTGGCAATGTCGTCCAGAACTGCCCTTAATTTTGAGGATGCCTTTAAGATGGATTCTGCCAGGGGTTTATTCGCTTCGATGGCATCTTCATGAAGAAGTGTTGCATAGCCAAGAATATTCCCCAGCGGTGTTCGAAGTTCATGCGATGCAACAGACATGAGGTCCCGTTTCAGTTTATCTGCCTGGCTCAATTCAATATTGGCTTTTTGCAGGGCTTGAATCAGCCGGGCATTATGAATTGAGATAGCCGCTTGTGACGCAACGACCAGCAGCAGCGAAACATCAAAATCAGAAAATTCCCCTTCTTTTTTATTTAACGCTTCAATAACGCCGGTTACCCGGTCTTTGATCCTCATCGGCACCCCCAGCAGAGAATCAATCTGAAGGCCAACTTCGTCGCCAACTTCGCTATAGTGCCGGGGGTCGTCGCGGGTGCTGTTTATTACCAGGTGCCGGTTCTCTGTAAAGATCGTTCCTGCCAGACTGTTGTCCAGCGGGACAGGTATTTGTTCCAGTTTTTCAATGTCCCCGGTGGTTGTTGCCGCAAATCTTAATTCCTTTTCCCGCTCATCGTAAAGCAGGATGGATACTCCGCTGCATTCCAGAAGATCAGCAGCTGTATCGAGGATGTTCTTCAACAGAGTATCCGGTTTTAGGGTGGAATTCAGGACCGCGCTGATTTCCACCAATTGCGCTACTTTTTGGGCTTTCTTGCGGGCTTCGGGTTCAGAGATAGAAGAAGTGAGGTCATTAAACATAACAGGCAATTACTCGTTTATTTTATTTTGGCTGGTTAATTATAGTCTAATGAACATCTTTTTACCTTTTATTTTCGAAAGCTGCAATTCATCAATCCTCAAATCGCGACTCGTCCAGCAATTTTTGATATCCCTGATCGTCCATCTCTATAACCCTGCTGGGTTCTTCATTTTTATATTTCTTCTCTGCTTCCTGTATTTGGTCCTGGGAAGCCCTGGCCCGGATGCTGATTTTGCCGCAGTGCGGACAGCGGACTAACTTTCCGGCAAGCAGATTTGGCGAAAGGAAAAATCTCGAGAAGGGAAGGTCACAGCGAGGGCAAACCGCCCCTCCTGCGGGACCATATTTTCCCAACACAAAGTCTTTTTTCCTGCTCAACAATATAGGAATAACCATCCCCAAAACTGTGAGTCCGGCGATAAACAAGAGAAGGGGAACAATTAACCCCTCTGTTTCAGACCAGGCTTGGCCCGAGGATAACAGTGTCTTTGTTATCCGGTTCGACTCCAGTGGAGTGCCATCAATCAAGGTGCCGACAGCAGAAAAGACATGCTCCCCCCCCGGGAAAGAACTGGTATGAAATTTGTATTCGTAGGGTTCCTGGAGAATTGTGGCAATCAGCTCATCATCGAGATAAAACTCAACCTTATCCAACTCGGCCAGAGGATCTCTAATCTTCAGTGTGAAATTTCCCTGGATTTCTCCCAGACCGCCATAACCAAAGTTCCGGATCAAGTAGAGATTAAGATCGGGTTGAGATTCTTGGGCATTAACGCTGACAGGCAGCAGAAGAATCAGCAATGTCAGCAGATAAATAAATCGTTGACTTTTTTTCATTAATTTATTTCCACCTCGATAAGATTGTCTCCCGTTGAAAGATTTGGATCGCGAAATAAAACAAGATGCTGTCCAAAACCAGGAGAATTCCAGCCATCCAGAGAATGAACTGCTGGTTCACCAGAATAAATCCCGTGGTCTGCCCGATGAATAATCCCACAACTGGGAGCACGAAAATCCCCGAGATTTGCTCCGCTACCCGGGGGTCATTCACCCGGGACGAAATCATGACAGCGATACTCACTCCAAAAACTGACAGGAGTGGACCAACAACAAAGATTGCCGTCATCCACAGCGGATCAAATAGTTTACCAACTACAGCAGGATTATCAACCATGATATGCGCGCCGGCAGCGTACAATAAATATCCTATCCAGGTAGCAGAAACCGCCGGTATTATTCCTGCCAATCCTTTTCCAACCAGGATTTCAAGCGTTGAAACTGGTGTCACCAGCAGTGGCTCTAAGGTCCGGGTGGTTTTTTCACCGACAATGCTGTAGGAAGCGATGGTCATAGGGATGATCACCGGTACCATCATAAACAAGAGAAGAAACTGGGTGACAATGTAATACATCATACAATCTCCTCCGCTCAGTTCGCCGCACATCGTTGAAAACTGAGGTGGCAGATCCGCCGCGGTTACTCCTGCAAAATCTTCTGATCCGGTCGCAAAGTAGAGGATTCCCAGCGGCAGCGCTGTAATCATCAACGGCAGAAATGACACTGTAAAAAATACGAACTTGTTCTTAAAGACTTCCCGCCACTCTTTAACAATAATCGCTTTAATTCTATCCATTGTCAATTCCTTCTGCTGATTTCATCAGCTCCAGGTAAACATCTTCCAGTCGTCGGCGCAGTTCTCCTACAAATTGAACCTCTGCTCCCGCTTCCACCAGAGCGCGAATGATTGCCGGGTTGTTTTTTTCAGGATCTTCCACAGAAACCAGAATTTTATTCTCAACCATTTGAACCTCGTTTACAAAAGCAAAGGGGAGCACAACCTGTTCAAAATCAGTTTTCGCCTCAATTAAATGGAAAACAACTTTTCTGCCGAAGATTTTTCTTCTCAATACTTTGGGCGAATCAAGCGCAAGCAAATGTCCATTCACAACCGCAACCCGATCACACAAACGGTCAGCCTCTTCCAGGTTGTGGGTGCAAATAATTATTGTGCGTCCTTCTCCCTTAAGCTCTGTGATAAATTCCCGGACCAGCCGCGCCGCTTGCGGATCAAGTCCGCTGGTAGGCTCATCCAGGAACAGAACTTCTGGCTCATGGAGCAGCGCCCGGGCAATTGCCAATTTCTGGCGCATACCCTTGGAAAAAGTCGCCACTGGCTCATGTCGTCGATTCCACAAACCAAGCAGTTCCAGGTAGAGTTTAATCTGGCGGGAGATTTCTTCCACGCCGTACATCGCGCCATAAAAAGTCAGGTTCTGCTCAGCTGTTAACGCATCATATAAACCGGGCGCTTCGGGGAGAAGTCCAATCTTCCTTCGAATTTTCTGATCTTCTTTTCCAACCTGGAATCCGGCAACATGTGCCTCGCCGCTGGTGGGTTCCAACAAAGCTGCCAACATACGAACGGTGGTGGTTTTTCCTGCGCCATTTGGTCCCAGTAAACCAAACACCTCTCCCGGATTGATGGATATTGTTAGGCGATCGACTGCCAGGATATCGCCAAACGATCGGGATAAGTTTTTTGTTTGGATAATCGGTTCATTAATCATCATATCGACTCTCTTCCAATAGCTCCGATGTAATTTGTTGTTTTTGTAAACGAGGTTCCCCGGGCAGGGGAAGCTCAGGTATGAACTCTTCAATTTCTCTCACCCGTTGGGTCCAGGCCCAAAACAACCACCCCAGGGAAAATATAAACAGAATGCTCTCCAATAAAACAAAATCCAGCTTCTGGGAAGAAATAACAGCAAAAGCGTTCAGCAGGGTATGCCCGAGGACAGCGATCGCCACCCAGCTGGGCTTTTTCTCTCTTACGCTCTTGTAGACCATCAGAGATGCGCCAATATGAAAAATCAGGGCCGATACCCGCTCCCAAGCACCCAAGAGAGAGTGCTGCCAGGGCACAGCCCAATAAGCTGAAATCTGAGCCTGGAGCAAATCAACCTGATCTGCTGGGAATGAATTTAGAGAACCTTCTCCTCCCAGCGTCAGCACCTGGATCAAAGCATATAAGGCCAGGATTCCCAAGAAGAAAGCTTCAATTCCTCCATGACCTACGCCGTACTTGATTGGCAGTAGTGTATTTGGTTTTTCATTTAGCCAGAATCGAAACGAAAGGTAGCGGGCGGTTTCTTCAAAAATTCCGGCGGACAAACCCACCGCTATCCCCAGGACCAGCAGCTTCCAACCGGATTGAGCTATCCCGATTCCCCATCCCTCCAGGGCAGGAAGAAGAACAAATTGATTAAAGGGAATGTGCCCCAACTGGGAGAGGACAAAGGTTGCGATTCCAATACCAATCGGCCTGAACCCGTCATTTCCCCGGCGGATTAGAATCACAGCCAACAGGCAAGGAATGCCTGCCATCAGCAGCGCGTTCAATATTCGTAAAATTAGCCCGGAAGTAGTCATATTTTCCGATGTTTCACGTGAAACACTTTCCTCTTATCCGAGAGGAATTTCCCTTTTCCAATACAGGACTCCAACCAGTGCCGCCAAGGCCAGCCAGCCCGACACGCTAGTTAAACTTCCTCCCAGAGGGAGATTAACGTCTGTCAAAAACAGCAAGGGCAAACCTGCCACCGCGTTTACTGTTCCGTGTGCCAGGGCGGGTGCCCAGGGGCTTTTGGTTTTTAAGTATAGCCAGCTGAAAAAGATGCCCAGCAAAACTGTAAAAACGATCATCATCCCCACTCCAAGTACGGGATGTTCGGGATAATTGTGTCCCTGTAATATTGCTGGTGCATGCCAGAATCCCCAAATTGTTCCGCTGATCAGCATGGCAGGAATTTGTCCCAGGGGCAGGAGTTTAGGCAGCAAATACCCCCGCCAGCCCAATTCTTCCCCTAGGGCAAACAGCATGTTAAAAAGCGGCGCAAGGGTCAACGATGCGGCAATTTGTGCTGCCAGAAGAAGCGGTATGACAGCTTCCTGCACATCAGGCAAGCCCTCTGTTACTTGCTTGATTAACTGAAAGGAAGTGTCAAATTTTCCCCAACCAAAAAACCAACTGATCACTCCTGTTAGAAGAACTGCCAGAATTGGTCCCAACCAGGCCCATAAATAAATCTTTTTCTTTCCCAATTTTCCTAAGCCCAGAGTCTTAAGTTCTTTTCTTTCTCCCACCCGGGTTGCGATAATAGCTCCCAGCCCTGGCATCCACATTGCTGCACTCCAGGCTACAAGCACGGCTGTCGCCGTCTCCTCGATTCCAGCCAGCCTTAAAAATAACGGGAGTAGAAATAAAATCCAGGCGGGGATAAAAGCCACGGCCAGGAATAATGCTACCGGCCCCTTGAATATGTCCCTGGTTTTTTCTACAAAATCCATTTCACTTTCCCTCTTGAAAAATTTTTTCAAAACAATTTTTTATTTCCTCTGGTTTAAATCCAAGATAGCTAGCTTTCCTGAGATAAAAACGGGTGAGTTGTTCGATATTTTCCTTCTTGTTTTTTTCTCTGGTTTTTTTCTTTCTCTTGCCAATGATATATGTGCCCCTTCCGTGCTGGGTAGAGATCACCTCCCCTTGATCCAGCATCCTGTATGCTCGGGCAACCGTGTTAAAGTTGACTCCTAGTTCATCCGCCAATTCCCTTATGGGGGGCAGTTGATCACTTACTTTCAACTCACCTCTCTCAAGTAAGCCCAAAATTCTGTGAGCAATCTGCTCGTAGAGGGGAATCCCGCTTTGGAAGTCTATTTCAATTTTCATCCCGTCTCCCAAAAATTGTATCATTGTATCTCTGCGCATTTTACCTTACTTTGTCTCTCTTGCAAGATCAATTGTCTCCTTGTTTTTAAGTTCTGCTTAGCTGCTAATTGATTAAGTTTTGCCAGCTGAGCGTTATCCAGGTCAGCCGGGGAACAGGCTGCCTGTCTTGACCTGCTATCTTCTTTTAGGTATACTAATCAACGATTAGCCGGAGTGGCGGAATAGGCAGACGCGCGCGACTCAAACTCGCGTTCCCTTGAGGATTGTGGGTTCGATTCCCACCTTCGGCATCTCAGATAAAAACCCGTTCGAAACTAATGACGAGCGGGTTTTTAATTACTTGGGTTTGATTGATCTGATAAATAACCAGGAAAGCATCATTAAGGCAAACGTGATCCCATTAGTTATTGGGTAAAACAGTCAAATTAACGGCGCCTTCATTGATAAAAATGCCCGGATCGGTTCCAATTTGCTCAGCAATCCTTTCCATCCTGGAACCGAGCAGTACCCCAACAATTGGTCCCTTCATGAGGGGAACGTAGTAATACTAACAAACATCATTATTCCAAACGGACCAGTGTTTTTTCCATCTTGGTAAGCTTATTATTGATAAATCACCTCTTCCCCGACCTCTGAAAAGCCAAATTTTGGGGTTTTTTGTCCTCATTAATCCCTTAACAATAGGTTTTTTTCTGTGGATAACTACATCATATCTGTGGATAAGTGCCCCCTTTTGGGGATAACTTCTTCCAGTCTTGGGGCAATTTTGGGGACACTTTCTGCCAAAAGTACGCTCTATCCACAGCTTGTTCAAACTGTCTATCTTTTGTTTCTTTTATTCACTCATCAGTCCAATTTATTAGCGAATTATCCCCAACAATCTGTGGACAAATATCAACCAGCCCTTTTTTTCCTCCCCCCTATATAAAGGGTATCCGGTCTCAACAATCCCCGGATATGCGGTTCTTCTAATTTATAGCTCTGCTAGAATCTATTGACTCTTTTTATTTCCACTTATCCCCAACCCCTACTAAGACTACTACTTAATGATTCTATACAGATATGGGGAGAATAGATATATTTCATTTCCAGAATGCTCACTAAGTTATTGAATTAGTTTTATTCTCCTTTCCAGGAAGGATCCCTTTTATCCAGGAAGGACTTCATACCTTCTTTTTGATCTTGAGAGGAAAACAAGTTAAAGAAAGTTTCCCTTTCATCTTCTAAACCTTCTGCCAGGGAAACTTCAAATGAATGATTGACCATCTCTTTGGCTGCCTGCACTGCAAGTGGAGCTCTCTCTGCAATTTCCTGAGCCAGGGATATTGTGTGTGTTAGGTAGTCTTCAACAGGGTATATCTTGTTGATTAGACTAAAGGAATAAGCTTCCTCTGCGGATAAAGTCCGATTGTTCAGGATAATTTCCATGGCAACAACTTTTCCAACTGCACGGGTTAACCTCTGTGTTCCTCCTGCGCCGGGAATGATACCAAGGTTAATTTCAGGCTGCCCAAAGACAGCGCTCTCCGAGGAGATAATCAAATCACAGGACATTGCCAATTCGCAGCCGCCTCCCAGGCAGTATCCAGAGACCGCGGCAATGACAGGTTTCTTTATCCCCCGGATGAGGTCAAAGGCAGGAATAAAGGGACTATCTTTCATTTCTTCCGGAGAAGCATCCACCATGTCACTGATATCTGCGCCGGCCGCAAAAGTTTTTTCGTTTCCAGTGATAACCATGGCACCAATAAACTTGTCGTTATCAAATGAAGTTAAAGCATCCATCAATTCAGAGAGAAGCTGATAGTTCAAGGCATTATATGCTTTAGGTCGATTAAGAGTGACTACTCCAACTCTACCTTTTATTTCAGTGAGTATATTTTTATATTCTTTCATGGGATTTTACTCCTCCGAATAAATAGTTTTATGGTGAAGGTGACTGACTCTGACAGACAGGGATGACTCCTTGATTGGTCTTTCCGTTTAAAGGCAGATCAAAATAGGGTGATGGATCAAGGGTATTACGAATATCTAATTCATTCAGGAAACTATTCTGTCCATCGTCCATCACAAGGGAAAAATGAAGATGAACTCCCACCGGTTTTCCAATTGTGCCGGAGAAATTTCCCTGGTAGCCGAGAAGAGTTCCTTCTTCCACAAAGATATCAGAAATTCCAGCAGGAAAATCAGCCACGATATAAGAATTTCCATCTAGGTCCGCCAGGTGAGTGTAGTAGAGCCAAATTTGGTTCTGGGGATGAAGAGGGTCCTGGGGAACACGGATAATCAGGGAGGATTTCCACTCAGGAAGACGAGTAAGATAGCCATCATAAGCTGCGTATACAGGAGTCTCTCCTGAAGATTCACTGGTAAAGATATCAATACCTTGATGACGGTTTCCCGGGCGGAAGGAATCATCCCAAAGGTATCCGATGTATCCATCAGTTGGGAAGGTAAAAGGAGTTGATTCTCTGCATCGAGAGAGAGCTGAAATTTCCCAAGCCTGGAAGTTTAAGGGATTGCGGATCCAGGATATAACCCGCCTAGTACGGGGAGTAGTTCCTTTATACATCTGGTAAAAAAAGAACCCTGCTGAAACTGCAATAATGATAACCAGCGGGAGAATAAGCCACTTAAAAAAAGGCGTTTTAGAGGTGGATTTCATGAGCCTTTTTTCTGGGAGGTAAACGACTGAATATGATTTAGTGAATCTTCCTGAAATTCCGCAGTCAGCAGAGTTACTCTCCCCCCAGTCAGATCATGGATAATCTTTCCTGCTTTTTCCCCGGGAGAGGAGACCAGAGATTTTTCAAGGGTATTCTGATCGGGGAAAGAAAAGGTATAAATTCTAGTAAAGAATTCTTGCCCGTAGAGCAGTTGATCGACGCGGGACACAGACTCCCTGAGAAGCCCCGGCATTTGTTCTATGGCTTCCAGAAATGAAGGCCATCCTTCATCAAATGATTTGATATCTACGCTGGGAGGGATAAGCAAAATTAACTGGTACATTATATATTTTTGAAGTCAAAAACTAGAGGAAGATTGGGAGTATAGTTTGTTCTAGTGATGGAAAAAGGAAGCAATCCTCATGCTGTGTAAATATGATACACATTGCCGCCTTTTTCTTTGGCTTTATACATGGAGATATCGGCTTTTTTAATCAGGCTATTTACATCTTCCCCATCATCGGGGAAAAAAGCGATCCCAATACTGGTGGTAACCCGCACTTCGTAGGAATCAAGAAGAAAGGGGGTACTCAGGGCACTCAGGATTCTTTCCGCAGTAAGGATAGCGTCTTCCTGTTGATTCATTTCAGGCAATATTAAGAGAAACTCATCTCCTCCCATTCGGGCAACGGTATCGCTTTTTCTTAACAAACCGAGCAATCTTTGGGCAACAGCCTGCAGAAGTAAATCTCCCACATGGTGTCCATAGGAGTCATTTATATTTTTCAGATGATCGAGATCAAACAGCATGATGCCGATTTTTTGGTCATTCCTTTGGGAGCGGGAGATTTCGAGATTGATTCTCTCATTAAATAATCTTCTGTTTGGCAGCCCGGTCAATGCGTCGTGATTGGCCAGGTGTTGGATGGCTTTTTCAGCCTTTTTTCGATCTGAAATTTCTTGTTGAGCTTGTTCATATAGATTTGCATTTTGAATAGCAATTGCTGCTTGATCCCCTAAAAATTTCAGGGCCTGGATTTCATTTTCAGAAAAATTATGGGGGCAGCCTAAGGCGACATTCATTACTCCCAGTACTTTGGTGCCAATTTTTAATGGAAGGCTGATTATTGCCCCTTCCCATCGCTGGTCTTCAAAGAGGGGAGATGACATAACATCGTTAACAACCAGCATAATCCCTTCCCTTGCTACCTGGTAAGTAGAGCCGTGCTGCCTGGGATTCATGATGGGTTTGTTTTGCCGGGACCCATTAAATATGGCTGCGCCAAAAGACAAAACCCCATGAGTATACAGGAAGATATGGGTGTCATCCGCAATTAACAATTCCTGGGCACTTTCCAGAATAGCTTCCAGGACAGCGTCTAAAGATAAATTCATAGTGAGATGAAGGCTGGCTTTTCTTAAAGAGAGAAGTTCGTTTTCCCTGTGATACAAATTATCCCGGACGATATGGTTTGACTGGATAAGTTCGGACTGAGTGATTAGAGTTAATAAAAAGGAATTAAACAGAGGACTGGAAAGATCACTTCTGTTAATTATATGAATTGGATTTTCAATTTGAAAAGAGGGAAACTTTTCAGGACGAACTCCTTCAGAGATCAAAATCAGGACACGTCCGGGAAAGTTCTCCTGGACCATTTCTATCCCCTCTTCCCAATCGCCGCTTAGAGACTCAAAATCAACCAGCACAACCAGAGCAGATAATTTCAGGTTTTCAGGAATTTCCTCCTCAAGAGAGGAAAGATGATCAATCTGGAGGGGAGGAAGAGATTGGGGGTGTTGGGGGGACGATTGCAGACTTTCCCTGATTAATTTAGGAAAGTCTGATTTTGAAGAGATGGCAACTATCTGGAGGGTATCCATTCAATCCCTGTCTTGGAAAAACACTGCCTGCGGCGAAATCCAGAAAAAGAAAATCCAGGGGAAGAGTTAATCCAAATAAAATCTAAAGGAAACAAAGTTTTATTTATGTGTCAGTTTTTCTCATTATACTTCAGGATAGATAAGATTTTTAATTTCTTAATGAATTCACAAAAAGGGGAATCCGCCCAAAGGCGACTTCGTATAGGTATAAGAGAGGTGAGAACTTCCCTGAATTGATCGCCGATTATTTTTCTCTGGAAGAGCTGTAAAAACCGTAAGGTTTACCCCACCAAAAATTATGGTAAGATACCCGTAAGTGGAGGAATTGGATTAATCATATCCAGGCAGTTGATGACAGAAAAAATTACCATCATTGAAGGACCAACACCAGAATTCCGCGAAGTGAATGGTTTATGGATTCAGGGTGTCGCAGATAGCCCGGGACAGTTTGATACCTATTTTACTGAGCTGAGGGCATTTGACGGGTATTCCCTGGTTGACCGCTGCATCAATGCCTGGCAGAAGAAAGAATCCATCGTGCTTGAATACCGCACTGAGGCAGGGCTCACGGATGAAATTACCATTCTCGCAGCTCATAACGAAGAGTCAGATGAGGGAGACTTAATCCAATTATGGGTTCGTCAACCTAGAGAGGATGTAGAATTTGAGTTAAAGTTTGACGACAGCGATGACGAAGAGGAGTATTTCTAGATTCCCCTAACACACAAAAAACTCCCCGGCTGGATTAGGGGAGTTTATCTTTTTAAAGGAGGCAGAACTATTCTTCCCAGAACTCCCCTTCAATGATGTTATCGCTGTCGTTGGTATTCTTCTCTTGTAGTTCCAGCTCAAATTTGTGTTCGTCAATTATTTCATCCGGAACAAGGGTTAAGAAGAACTGGAGAAAGAGAGTGATCACTACCGCGTCATCAAAGGGACCGGGAACCAGATCAGGATACACCAGATAGAGCAAGGATAAAAAAGGCAGAACCTTAACCAGGGGGTGGACTCTTTTATCCTTCATCAAGCGGAAAATTAGTTGAAGTTGTTTTGTCATAGTTACTTCAGGGTATCTCGAGTTGAATGAGGATTAATTATACTACTGTAAGGTCCTCGTTATCTGGTTATCTTGTATAATCACCCATATGATGTTAAAAAAACCGCTGCAGGGCATTTTATTTGATTTTGACGGGTTAATTATTGATACAGAAACGCCCATCTTCCAAGCCTGGCAAGATAAGTTTCAGGAGTATGGAAAAGAATTGCTGCTGGAAGAGTGGGCTGAAATATTGGGAAAATCAGGGAAAGAAGATGGGCCAATAGAGGAATTTTTACGGGCAATAAAAAAAGAAAGCGAACAACAAGCAATCTTAGATGAGGTTTCACGAAAGGAATTGGATTTAGTAGTGAAGAAGAAACCGCTGCCAGGCGCAGAAGAGCTGATTAAGAAAGCAAAGCAAAATGGTTTAACACTGGGAATCGTTTCCAGCTCAGATCAAAAGTGGGTCCATTCTCATTTGAAGCGCCTGGGTTTATGGGAATATTTTGATCACACAAGCTGCGCAGAAGAGGTAGACCAGGCTAAACCCGACCCGGCCTTGTACCAGCTAGGACTAAAAAAGATGAATGGCGTTCCCGAAAAAGTGATTGTATTGGAGGATTCCCCCAATGGAGTTCTGGCTGCCAAAAGGGCGGGATTATTCTGCATCGCTGTCCCCAACTCTTTGACCCGGCAGCTGCCATTTTTCTCAAACGGAGGGACGCCGGATTTGATCCTGGATTCCCTTTCAAGTTTCCCCTGGGACGAGTTCATGAAGGAATAAATATGAAAACAGTTCTTAACGTTATTTTGAAGTTCATTGCATTTATTTTGGCCGGAATTCTCATCCTGGCGCTGCCTCTTTCTCTGCTCGTTTATAACATGGGAGAGGTCCTGTTTGATCAGGAAGGTGTAAATCGGATTGCATCCGCAATATTTATTGACTCGGATATTATTCCTGCCACGATGGAGATCATCACCAATCGACAGGCTGAAGAAATTTCTCAAAAAATTGAAGAATCCGATCAACCGGAAGGGCAGGAATTAGATCTATTTACCCTGGTCTATTCTATGGAGGAAGGAAACTGGAAAAATTTCCGCGAGGCGCTTCTTTCAGACCAGGTGGTTGGTGGTTGGATTAAAAATACCGTTAATGGATTTTACCTCTGGCTGGATTCGGAAGAATCAATCCCTCAGATTCGCTGGAACATGATGCCGTTGATTGAATATATGGAAGGTTCTGAGGGAGAGGAAGCCATAGTAGCTTTTTATGATTCTCTGCCAGATTGCACTGATTTGCAAATGGAAGAGATGAAAACTCAACCGGGAGACCAGCTGCCCAGGTCAAAGATGGTGAAGGAACTTTGTAAGCTTTCCACATTTCCCCACACAGAGCAAATCAAGGTTTATTCTGATGTCATGCAGATGGTAATTAACGCAATACCGCAGGAATATAATGCAACCCAAGCATTCCTGAAGGGTGGGGAGAATATCAATGGGGTTTACACACTTAAATGGAATATTCGGAGACTGCGGGTTTCTATGGCTGCTGCCCTGCTGATTCCGATTGGCCTGCTGTTCTTGATTCTAATATTTGGAGTCCGGTCTATGGAAGGGTTGGGCCAGTGGTGGGGTATTTCACTGGTTGGAGGAAGTTTAATTACTCTGATATCCGCTTTGCTGTATAAACTGCTATGGACTGGATTACTGACTGAGTTTATGCCGGAGGCTATTCCCCAAACTTCCCTCTTGTATCACGAATTAATTGAGGGTAGCGCGCGTTTGTTAACTCCAGTATTTAATCCCTTGCGCTGGCAATCATTTTTGATTCTGCTGCTTGGCGTGGGTTTGTTGGCGACAGGCTTTATTATTAAAATGAGGGGATCAGGGGAGAAAGAATCCTGATTTAGCAACCCCTTGAAGAATACAAGTAGTGGAACATAGTAATAAAAAAACCGGGAACAGTAACCTGTTCCCGGTTCATTTTTAGAAATGATTTCCAGTAGGTTATATTAAAACACACCGGGTGACCTGATATCTTATTCTTTGTCGAACAAATTATTCTTGAAGAAAGGTATAAGCAGCAAGATAACCAGGATGATTCCTTGCGCGCCAGCCATCCAGTATGTGGAAGTGAATATTGAAGGAGCCAAGGTTCCTGCAGGAACCAGAGATGCCGATGGTGGGCGTATGTAGTGGGCGGGGAAGGCGCCGATTGCCATCATCATTCCCGTGAGAAGGGCCAGGTACCAGCCTGATTCTTTGCGCTGGGCAAGTTTCAATATTGCTAGGCCTGCAAAGATGAAGACCAGGAACATCACTGGACCGGTGCGTCGCAGAACGGCGGCGGCCGGGTCCAGAAGTGCGGCGGCGGGGTCTTTTAAGATTACGCGCACGGCATGGGGGTAAAGCATAAAGCCTTGAGCGCCGAGCATCCCGAGCAGGGTGAAGACCCAGAACATGGCGGATTTGGTTTTCTTGTCGTTTTCTTTCAGAAAGAGCACAACCAAGAAGGCAACAAAACTCAAGAAAAAAGTTATGTAGGCGGGAGGGAATTTTTTGAGATTTTCTAACCAGCCCAATCCGACGTAGCCATTGACCATCGCAGGGATGGAGAGCAGGAACATCGTTATTGGCCAAGCCCATTTTTTGCCGGCATAGAGCGCAGCTGAGATAGCTATCAGCGCCAAGCCTACTAGCATTTCAATTCCGCTGTAGAGGGAGCCGATATACATACGGCTTAAGGGACCAGCCGACAGATTTGTTGCCTGTTTCGACTGCTTCAAGATCAATTGATCCATCGTTGTGTCAAAAAGACCGGGGGCTACAAATACAATAAAAAGTCCCACAAGTATGGCGATTACCGCCATGATCGTCCAGTTGTTCTTCTTCTCCGTCATTAAAAAGCTCCTTTTATGATGTGAATAGGGTAAATATCTGATTCGAGCCAAAGAATAGCATAAATACGTTAGTTTGTAATTGACTTATGTTAAGTTTATGGGACAAAAACCATATTTGGAATATAAAAAGGACAACAATTGCTTAAGGTAAATAACAATTTTCAGAGCAGAAAATACTTCTCAGCTAACTTTACCGTTTGCAGATTCAATAAATTTGCGCACAGCGCCCCGAACAAATGATTATTCAAGACCTAATTTCATCTGCCCAGAACACAAAACCCGGCGAATAGCCGGGCTTTGTTGTAGCGGAGGGGGTGGGATTCGAACCCACGGTGGCCCATAAGGCCACAACGGTTTTCGAGACCGCCCCAATCGGCCACTCTGGCACCCCTCCTCTGCTGAAGCGCATTATACCAAGCGGATCATAGGTAGTAAACGCAGAAGATAAGAGGCGGCTGAGCCGACAAGTCAAGACTTCAATTTATCGATGAAAGAATTATAGAAACGGCATTCTTCAAGGGTGCCGTTTCCTTTTTAGGGACGCAAAGAGACAGAAAATCTTTACAGAATTGTTTAGAAACCAATAAATAAAGGAGATTTCCTCATAATCACCACAGTACATCCAGAAATTCTCCAGATTTATAGGATAAAATGGTGCCGATAACAAGTTGTTAATAAATAATATTAATGAAACTTATAGAATTGGCAGAGGCAAGACATGCTTTAATTGCAATCACTGAGGAGATTCAAAATGAAAAAAAGAACCATAATAATCATTGTTGTTTCCGCCCTGGCTTTGGCAGGCTTGGCGTATGGGATAGTCAGCGCTCAACAAAGGGCTCAAGCCAACACCGAAGATCTGCAAACTTATGAAGTCTCAATTGGACCCCTGAGCGCGGTTGTCGATGAAACCGGGGAAGTTTATGCAAATCAAACCGCAATGATGGTTTGGGAAACGACAGGAATTGTTGGAGATGTTAAGGTGGAATTAGGGGATATGGTTGTTACCGATCAGACTTTAGCAACCCTGAAGGAAACCTCTCTTCCGCAAGCAATATACCTCGCCCAACAGGAATTAATCAATGCAGAGCGGGCTCTTGAAAATTTATACGAGGGCGCTGCAGAAGCCGCCGCCGTCTCTCAGCTGGCAGTTGCCAATGCGAGGGACGCCTTGGATAGTGCCGAGTATCGCTGGACTCTCAACCAACCAGGAAATCGGGCCAGCGAAGAGGAGCTCAAATCGGCCAAAGCAAAAAAGACTATTGCGGAGAAACGACTGATCCAAAAACAGAAGGAATATGATAATGCGAGCGGGTCAATCGCCAAAGCGCAGGCCCAAATTAATCTCACGAATGCCATCAACCAACGGCAATATGCAGTATGGTATCTTAACTGGCTGCAGGAGGGCGGTGACGAGATTGAAATGGCAATTTTTGATGCAAATGTCGCGGTGGGTTTGTCCAATCTGGAAGCTGCCGAAAGAGAATACAACAGGGTCAAAGACGGACCCGATCCGGATGATATTACCATGGCAGAAGCTCGCATTTCCGCGGCTCAAGCCACACTGGATAAGGCGTCTATAACAGCTCCATTTGGAGGTGTTATCACCTCTGTGGATGTTCTTCCGGGAGATCTGGTCGCTCCAAACACTCTGGCTTTCCGGATTGACAATCTGAAGAACCTGCTGGTTGATGTAGGATTATCAGAAATTGATATTAACCAGATCAGGGTTGGTCAACCTGTCACCCTCTCGTTTGATGCGGTTCTGGGAAAAGAATATAAGGGAGAGGTTGTAGAAGTTTCTCCAGTGGGAATACTGCAGCAGGGATTGGTTTCTTTTGAAGTGACTATAGAACTGCTTGATGCGGATGAAGATGTCCGCCCAGGATTAACCGCAGCTGTTGCGATTGTTGTCCGGCAAGTTGAGGACGCATTGCTGATCCCAAATCGTGCAGTACGGTGGGTGAGAGGGGAACAGGTAGTTTATCTGGCAACAGACCCAGATAATGTAAATGCCGAGAACCTATTAATGGTTCCTGTGACCTTAGGAGCATCATCGGATGAGTTCAGTGAAGTTCTCGACGGGGATATCAGCGCGGGAGATCTGGTAGTCCTTAACCCCCCCAGTATAAATATCTTTGACGAAATGGAACCTGGTCAAGGACCTCCAGCCGGGTTTGGACATTAAGAGATTGTTGATGCAGGAGAGTACTATGACTAAGTGGGTAGTTGATGCGAAGGATATCACCAAGGTGTACCAGATGGGCGAAGTGGAAGTTCATGCTTTGCGCGGCCTCTCTGTAAAGATAGCTCCAGGAGAAGTCCTCTCGATCATGGGACCTTCAGGCTCGGGAAAGTCTACCCTGATGAATATACTGGGCTGCCTGGACCGGCCGACTTCAGGAGAGTACAGCCTGAACGGGGAAAGTGTTGCTGCATTAACGGATGATCAGCTGGCTGACATCCGAAACCGGGGAGTAGGTTTTGTCTTTCAAAGCTTCAATCTTCTTCCAAGACAAACCGCTTTAGCCAATGTGGAACTGCCCATGCGCTACGCAGAATTAAACGGGCGGAACCGTAAACAAGTTGCCACAGAAGCGCTGGAAGCAGTAGGCCTGGGAGACCGAATTCGCCACAGACCGAATGAGCTTTCCGGAGGTGAAATGCAGCGGGTTGCCATTGCCCGAGCCTTGGTAAATAATCCAGCCATCATTATGGCAGATGAACCGACCGGAAACCTGGATACCAAAGCAGGTGATGAGATCATGAAATTGCTCCGAAAGTTGAATGAGGATCGGGGAACGACCTTGATAATAGTGACCCACGACCCGGAAATTGCGGATTTGACAGACCGGATAATATCTCTCCGTGATGGAAGGATTGAGGAGAAATAGAATATGAATTTTGGATCAACAGTACTGGAAGCGTTAGAAAGTCTCTCCTCTAATAAAGTCCGGACAGCTTTGACTATGTTGGGAATAATTATTGGTGTGGGGGCGGTGATTGCCATGCTTGCCATCGGAGCAGGTACAGAACAGGCTATTGTGGGAGAAATTGAAGGGATAGGAACTAATTTGTTATTTGTTAGTACAAATTATGAAGATGTAACGAATCCTAAGCCGCTTACTATTCAAGATGCAGAAGCGCTCAATGATCCGGTATTTGCGCCATCGATTGGCGCTGCTGCCCCGATCGTCCAAGGACAGGCAGAGGTTACTTATGCCGGGCAAGCCACCACAGCTAGTTTAGTAGGGGTCACTGAAGACTATACCGAAGTGCAAAACGTTGAACTTTCGGAAGGAGAGTTTTTCAGCTCAGTTCAGGTTAATGGGATTGCCTCTGCGGTGATCCTAGGAGCCAATGTAGCTGAAGAGTTATTCGGTCGATCTGATGGATTGGTAGGTGAAACTGTACGGATTTCCGGTCAACCATTCCGGGTGGTTGCGCTTCTGAAAAAAGAAGGAGGAACCCGATTTGGATCCGGAGATGATCAAATTATGGTCCCCTTGACCACTGCTCAAGTCCGTTTATTACCCGGAGCGGTAAAAAATGAAGTATCTATGATTTATGTCTCTGCAATTACTTCAGATGTTGTGAAAGCAGCCGAAGATGAAGTTTCTCTTATACTCCGCGACAGACACAAACTCAAGCTGGCGGAAGATGATTTTTCGATCATGTCACAGGAAATGTTTTTGGATATGGCTTCAACAATCACCGGAGTCTTTACTGTCTTTCTTGGCGGAGTGGCAGGCATCAGCTTGTTAGTGGGTGGCATCGGAATCATGAATATCATGCTGGTCTCTGTAACGGAAAGAACTAAGGAGATTGGTTTAAGAAAAGCTGTCGGCGCGAAGAGAAAGGATATTATGGCCCAATTCCTTATTGAATCTTCTCTGTTAAGTCTCCTTGGCGGAGCTATTGGGATTGTCCTGGGCTGGCTCTTAGGCCTGGGGGTGGGAATGATTGCTGCAGCAAGTGACTTCCAATTAAATCCCGCAATAACAATTAATGCGGTGTTATTAGCAACACTTTTCTCAGCGGCAGTAGGCTTGTTTTTTGGAATTTATCCTGCCAGCCGGGCAGCACATTTGGAACCGATCGAAGCACTGCGCAGTGATTAATTGATTGTTATTAGGTTTAGTAAAAAATTCTACACTGTGAGATGAACGATGGAAAGAATTCTGGTTGTTGACGACGATAGAGATATTGTTCGCCTGGTTAGATCTTACCTGGAGAAAGCAGGATATCAAGTCGTTACGGCCTATGATGGCGAAACGGCCATTCATGTGCTCCGGAGAGAGCAGCCGCACTTATTGATTCTTGACTTGATGCTTCCTGACCGTGATGGCTGGGATGTGGCCCGTTTGGTTCGCTCTGATTCCCAATTAGCAGCCACACCAATCATCATGCTCACCGCCAGAGTGGAAGACAACGACAAAATCGTTGGCCTGGAAATTGGCGCGGATGATTACATCACCAAGCCATTTAATCCCCGGGAGGTCGTGGCCAGGGTACGGGCCTTGCTGCGGCGCAGCCAACTTCAGCAAGGATCCCCGGTCCCGAAAAATTTACAAGTGGGAAGTTTACAGCTTGATGTTAGAAAAAGAGAACTTACCCTGCAAGGTGAAAATATTGATCTGACTCCTTCAGAATTTGAGCTGCTTAAAGTTTTGATGGGAAACCCCGAGTTTGTCATCACCCGGGATGAACTGGCTGAGAAAGCTCTGGGGTACCGCTCGGAAGGAATGGGGCGAACGCTGGATTCCCATATTAAGAACCTGCGCCGAAAAATTGACCGCAACCCAAAAACACCCTCTTATATCCAGACTGTTCACGGCATTGGGTATCGATTAAAGGACAGTTCATCATGAATCAAATGTGGGTGAGAATCAGCTTGACCTATGTTGTGATTATGATCTTTTTGTTCATAATCCCAACCGTAGTCTATCTGACACTCCAGGCGGACGAAATTAACCTCGCCTATATCGAAGGAGAGGAAATAATTGATAATATGGCGAATGAGGAAGGCCCGATAAACCTCTACACCAGATTGGTAAATTACCCCAGGATGAAACTGGTTGGCGGTTTGTTTCGGGTGCTCTTATCCATTTCAACAGTAGGTATCCTGGTGGGAGTTATCAGCAGCAGGGGCTTGGCTTCACCGCTGCATAAATTAGCTGTAGCTGCCAAAGCAGTCGGATCGCAGGATTTATCTCAACGGATTGAGGTTAAAGGAAGTGAAGAGGTCAGGGAAGTTGCCATTGCCTTTAACGCTATGGCTGAGGCACTGGAAGAAGCAGACGGGCTTAGAAATAATATGCTGGCTGACATTGCCCATGAACTGCGGACCCCGTTGACTGTAATCCAGGGAAACCTGCGGGCCATTCTCGATGATGTGTATGAGCTGGACAAAGTAGAGGTAGCGAGGTTGTATGATCAGACCCGACAGCTCTCACGACTTGTAGATGACTTGCATGATCTGGCGCTCTTGGAAGCCAAACAATTTTCATTAAACAGCAGCGACGTGAATCTTGGTGAATTAGTTCAGGATGTTTCCGCAATTTATGCTCCAATTTTTGAACATCAGGCAGTCACCCTGACTCTTGATCTCCCGGAGAGAGAGACTTCAGTCAAGGGGGATTGCGCCCGTCTCACTCAATGTTTAAACAACCTGTTAAATAACGCCATTCGCCACACGCCAAAGGGGGGAGAAGTCAGCATTCAATTATCTACAGGCGAGGACAAGGTGTTTTTGTCTGTCAAGGATAGCGGCACAGGCCTTGATCCAGAACATTTGCCTTATGTGTTTGATCGATTTTACCGGGTAGATCCGGATCGAAATCGGAGAACCGGAGGATCCGGACTGGGATTGGCAATTACCCAGGCCTTGGTGGTCGCGCACGGCGGTAAGATTATGGCTGCCAGCGACGGGAAAGACCAGGGAAGTGAGTTTACGATTCAATTTCCCCGCTGAAACCAATCCTGATTAAGAGGAACTATATTGCACCTGGTTTTTTATTTCCCCGGGAAATTAATTGGCGCCAGATATTGATGAGTTTGTAAAATAAATTCTTCCTTATGGATTTTCTCACTAATATCGCCCGGTTGGATAGTTTTTCGCTATAGAGATAATATTCGAAAAGCAGGGCAAGACGAGAGGGGGAGAAGTAATAATTTAGGCAGCAGCAAGGAATTATCTTGATGCTGCCTTGAGTTTAATCAGGTTTTTTCTGACAGGTGGAAATTTCACTGTATTCAGCACGGCGAGGCAGCTTAGGCCTCGACCGAACTGATTGGATTGAATGAGAGTAGCGACTCCAACTCCCAGCGCAGAGATTGATGTTTTTGGTTATAATAGACTACCCAACGGGAACACCCTGGTTTTCCGGGGATTTTCCTGTTTCGTTTCGGAATGAACACCTGAATTGATCTTCTGTGGATTTGAGGAAGTTGTATATGGAACACATATTAATTATTATTCTCATTGCCCTGGCATTGATCTTTGATTTTCTAAATGGATTCCAAGACAGCGCCAACGTTGTGGCGACTATGATTTCCTCCCGGGCAATGACACCTACAGCAGCGCTTATTATCGCCAGTGTAGCAAATTTTATTGGCCCCTTCATTTTTGGCGTGGCAGTGGCCAAAACGATTGGACAGGACGTGGCGTCGCCCAGTTCAATAACCATCGCGGTTGTCTTAGCTGCTTTATTAAGCGCCAGCATCTGGAATCTGATCACCTGGTTTTTTGGGATTCCTTCCAGCTCTTCACACGCCCTGATTGGAGGGATTGTCGGTGCGGTATTGGTGGGCTCCGGTGCCCGAGCCTTAGAATATAAGGGACTCGTGTTAATTGGCCTGGCACTGTTTTTATCACCGGTTCTGGGATTTTTCTTGGGACAAATCGTCATGCGGGTCAGCCTGTGGGCTGTCCGTAATGCGACGCCAAAAGCCAATATGTTTTTTAAGTATGCTCAAATTCCCACCGCCTTCACCCTGGCGCTCAGTCATGGAACTAATGATGCCCAGAAAACCATGGGAATTATCACTATGGGCCTTGTTGTGCTTGGTTATCAGCAGGCATTTATTGTTCCCTGGTGGGTCATTTTAGCCAGTGCAACTGCGATTACGATTGGTACCGCGTTTGGTGGCTGGCGGATTATCCACACCCTGGGGGGAAAGTTTTACCGGATTCGGCCCATACACAGCTTCACCTCACAGCTGACATCCATGGTTGTCATTCTCAGCGCTTCGTTAGTTGGTGGTCCGGTCAGTACAACCCAAGTTGTCAGTTCATCCATTATCGGTGTAGGTGCTGCGCAGCGAAAATCAATGGTTCGTTGGGGAGTAATGAGTGACATTTTGATCGCCTGGTTCCTGACCGTTCCAGTGACAGCAGGAGTCGCGGCGCTATTATATTATCTTGTGGATTATCTCATCCCTTAGGTTTGCTGGATGAGGGAAGGATCCAGAAATGGAGGCAAAAAATGGGTGTTGCAGGTATTTTTAAAAGGGGTCCGAGAGAAGACAAATTCGTTAGTTTATTAATTGAGCAAACTCAGATCACCGTGGAAGGTCTTCGGCTGCTTGAAAAATGGGTCAGTAAATCCGAGCTAAAAGATAAAGCAATTGACCAGATGCGGGCGAAAGAGATCGAAGCGGATGAAGTGCGCCGCATCCTGATTGACGAACTGCATAACACATTCATCACCCCGCTGGACAGGGAAGATATCTTTATGATATCCCTTTATATCGATGACATTATCGATTACTGTTACACAACCGTGGAGGAGATGCAGCTGCTGGGAATCGACGCTGATGAACATTTAATCAGCATGGTGAAGCTGACCAGGGAAGCGACAGAAGAGCTGGAAATGGCATTTCACCGCTTGTTTTCTAACCCCCGTGTTGCCGGTGATCATGCCAGACGGGCTAAAAAAATCGAAAATGAGGTAGAGCACCTTTACCGGGTAGCTATTGGAGAGCTGTTTACCCAAGCCAAGGATTTCAGTCCCCTGATGGTTATGCTTCGCCGCCGGGAAGTCTACCGGCATGTCTCCAATATGGCGGATCAGGCGGATAAGGCAGCGGATATCCTGGGCATGGTGGTGATGAAGCTGACCTGACGCAGGATGTAATTAAGTAAAAACAAAAATAGCGCGCCTCAATTAACCTTTGCAGCGCGCTATTATTAATTGAGACCCTGGACTATTCTAATGGAGAAAGTTTTTTATTTCTGAATTAGCGGCGCTGTGATTTATAAAGAAAATCGGCTTAAATTTCTAAGCTTCCCCAGATAAAATAAAGCCATTATGCCCGAGGAGAGATAATGATCAAGAACATTGCCTTGATTACGGACAGTACCTGCGATCTTCCTCTAAATTACCGGAACCAATACGATATTGAACTTGTCCCCTTGGCGATTATTTGGGGTGATGAGCAGTTTCGTGATGGAGTGGACTTGACGCCGGAAGATTTTTACCAGAGGTTGGGCACAGATCCTGTGATTCCCACCAACTCCCAGCCTACACCGTCAGAGATGGTCCAGGTATTTGAAAAAGCCAAAGAGAACGGTGCAGAGGAAATAGTAATCCTCACTATCAGCAGCGCTATGAGTGGCACACAAGAATCCACATAAAAAAACTGCTGAGCTGGTGGATATACCAGTTCATTTTCAGGACTCAAAAGCAAATTCCATGAGTCTGGGCTGGCAGCGATGATCGCGGCAGCTGATGCAGCCCGTTCCAGTATGGTTCTCCTGATCTCCCTCGACACCCTGGAGTATCTTCACAAAGGATAGCGCATCGGAGGAGCCAGCCATTTTATTGGCAATTTATTAAACCTCAACCCGCAAATAACGGTCAATCACCAAAGCGGGCAAGTTGATGGCGGAAGGCGGTCCCGGACCAGGAAAAAAGCCCTGGCAGATCTTTATGAGGATTTTTTTGCCCAGATTGACGGGACCAAAGATTTCAGGATTGCAGTTCTCCACAACGCCGCCCCGGACTAAGCCCAGTAAATTATAGAGAGGATCAAAAGCGAATATAAGCCACTGGAAATCTTATTCAGCATAGTCTCTCCAGTTCTGGGGGTACACACCGGACCCCGGGCAGTGGCCATTTGTGGATATGCCAGCCAGGAGTTTTAGGAGCTGATCTCAAGAGGAATGAAATGAAACAGAGTGCTGGGATCGACGAATAAAAGGATTCGTTTGGCATTGGTTGGTGGGTCCTGCGAGAGTTTCTTCACCAAATTGATGAAGTTTATTTCCAGCTTCTTGTCTGTTAGAAGGTCCTGTGTTTACTCAATAATTACAAGGGGATAATTTGATTGAATTTATGTTTTGATAAAAGGAACCAGATCATTATCGCAGGTTAATTGAAATATTATTTACTGATCAAATTATAAAATTTCCAAAGATAAAGCTTGAGATTTTGTGCCTAATAATTCTTTCATAGAATAAACTGAATTAATTTGAGTTAAGGCAGACAAAAATGTTTGGGCGGCTACGGGTGCAACTTTTGTATTTCTTGGAAGTTTCAATAGAAGCGTTGTTAAATTCGCTATACAATCATTATATAGACATTTTAACAAACTTGAAGAGACCTTGAACTAAGCGACACCCGCTTTTTGGTTTTTTAAGAAGAGGATGTCATGTTTCTGCTCCTTTTTGTTATTCTCCATAATATAGCTATGAGAGAAATGGAAAACAGAGGCAGGGAATTGCTTACAAAATATGCAAGCACAAACGAAGCAATTCCTACCGGGACCATAATGTAGTAAGGTGCTGTACCAATTACAAAAACGCTGTCATACCATATTCCTACTGGCAAGGCCAATAACTGGGCAATTTTCGATGTTTTATAATCTTTGAACAATGCCCAGCCGGCAATAATAAGTGCAACTATCGCAAGGAATGCGACAGGCACGCTAAGGTTTGTAAGAGAAAATACACCAGGGCTTTGTTGCATCCGCCACGAAACAGCTCCTTGTGCATTATTTAGCCACTCTTTATACAAACCAGGACTAATTATTAGAGGAATGCTGTGCAAGGTCATTGTTAATACAACCCATTTTGCCAGAGTACTCCTGTCATTTTTGGCCCACCTTACGAGAAACCACGGAAGGGCAATAAATGCCATTTGAGGTTTCAAAGTGAGCAGGCTTCCGGCAAGCGCAGCAATTAATCCTCCGTTGACAAGGAAGGTGGATAGATAAAGAAAGATTAGATCAAGTTGCCCCACAAATATTACAAACATGACTGGGGGAAACAAAATCCAAGCCCACCATCTTTTTTTGTCGAGTTTTTTTACGATTTCCACAAACACAACGGAATTTATTCCAGTAATAATAGCTATTGCTACCTTTAACGGAAGTAGCGAGAACAAGACGAAAAAGTAAACAGTTGCTGGCGGATAGTAAGACGATCCAAGAGAATATGGATTGCCTCCTTCAAAAAAGTGCTTTCCTATTTCCCAAAACAGGGAAAAATCATATCCCATTTCACCATCCCTTCGAAAACAGATCAGCCGTGTATAGCTTCACCAGTGACAGCTTTGGCGGCTTCGTGCAGCACCTCGCTCAGAGTGGGGTGGGCATGAACGTTGTGGCCAATTTCAGCATGGGTGAGTTCCATCAGCTGAGCCAGAGTTAATTCCGGCAGCAATTCTGTCACCTCTGGTCCAATCATGTGGGCGCCCAGGATTTCCCCATACTTTTCATCAACGACAAGTTTAACCCAGCCTCCGTAATCGTTCATCCCTAGAGCTTTCCCGTTGGCTTGGAAATTAAATCGGCCCACAGCAACCTCGTATCCCGCATCCTTGGCCTGCCCCTCGGTTAAACCGAAGGAAGCCACCTGGGGATGGCAGTAGGTCGCCCGGGGCATATTCTGGTACTTGATTTCAGTCGAAGGAACTCCAGCTATGTGTTCAGCGCAAATTACTCCCATCGCCATGCCCACATGAGCCAACATCAATTTGCCAGTCACATCCCCTATGGCCCAGATGCCGGGTACATTGGTTGCCATGGAGCCATCAATTTCAATGAATCCCCCCTGGTCCACCTTTACTCCCGCTTTATCCAAACCCAGATCCCCGCTGTTGGGGACAAAACTGGTTGCCAGTAGAACTTGATCGGCAGAGATTTCTTCCTCTCCCGCTGGTGTTTCCACAACTATATTCACTTTGGTCTTTAGTGTTTCAACCCTGGTAACTTTACTCTTGACCAAAGTAGTTATGCCTTGTTTGTTAATTGCCTTCTGCAGCTCTGCACTGATTTCCTCATCTTCATTGGGCACAATCCGATCCAGCATTTCCACCACTGTCACGGGTACCCCGTAGCTGTTCCAGATGGTAGCAAACTCCATCCCAATGGCTCCCGCTCCGACAATCAGGGCAGATTTGGGCAAAGAGTCCTGTAAAATGGCTTCTCTATAGGTAACTACCTGTTTGCCGTCAACTTCTATGCCGGGGATGATAAAGGGTCTGGCTCCGGTAGCAATGATAATGTTACCCGCCTGAAGTTCTTCAGTGCCAGTTTCGCTGCTGACCCGGATTGTGTTTTGGGAAGTGAAAACTGCTCTGCCGGTAAAGAGTGTGATCTTGTTTTTCTTTAATAAAAATTCCACACCTTTGGTCAATCGTTTTGAAACCTGGCGGCTGCGTTTAACCGCAGCTCCGTAATCGAGCTTCAGGTTGTCAAATGAAAAACCAAAAGCCTTCCCCTGCGTCCGGAGGGTATAAGCCACCTCGGCGTTTTTAAGCAGGCTTTTGGAAGGGATGCAGCCGACATTAAGACACACGCCGCCTAAAAATTCCTTCTCTACTATGGCAACTTTCTGTCCCAGTTGAGCAGCTCGAATTGCTGCCACATACCCTGCAGGGCCGGCGCCGATAACAATTACGTCATATTTACTCATAAGTATCCTTGTTCGGTAAAACTATAATTAGTCCTCAAATGGGAATTTGTGTCCCCACTGCTCTCGCACCGCATCCAGGGTTTTCATTATGCTCAGGGTTTCATCCAGGGGCATGATCGCGGATTCGGTTTTTCCGGCTTTGATACAGTTCATTACTTCCATAGCTTCGTATTCATAGCCATTATATCCATCTAAAGGCAGAGAAATTAACTCTGGTTCTTTGCCCTCTTGGTGAAGGGTCATTTCCACCGGTTTATACCAGGGAGAATGTACCACGATTTTGCCTTTCTCTCCAAAGAGGACAGCATCTTTGTCATCATAAGAAATCTGGGAAGACATCAGGCAAACCAACTGTCCTTTACTGTAGCGCAGCACTAGCGACGTCTGGTAGTCTGCTCCACTTTCACCAAAACTTGCCAGGCCAGTGACAGCATCCGGTTCGCCGAACAGGCTCGAAGCCCAGGAAACACCATAAGATGCAGTGTCCAATAAGACTCCAGCGCCCAGGTTCAAATCAAAGAAACGGTTGTTCAAATCGAAGGGAGGTTTAGCGAGGAAGTTAATGGTTATGCCATTAGGGGTGCCAATTGCATTATCTGAGAGTAGTTCCCGGATGCGGACATGGACAGGGAAAAACCGGGTCCACATGGCTTCCATCAGAAAGAGATTCTTTTCTCGAGCAAGGTCGATCATGGCCTTGGCTTGCTTGGCATTGATAGCAAATGCTTTTTCGCACAGAACATGTTTGCCGTGATTGAGACTCATGGTGACATCACGTAAGTGATAGACACCAGGGGTGCCAATATAAATAATGTCCACGTCAGGATCTGTGGCAACATCTTCATAATTGGTATAACGCCTGGGTATATTAAACTTATCCCCAAAGGCGTCGCCAGTTTCTTTCTTACGGGAGCCCACGGCCAGCAGCTCAACTTTTTTGGGAATATTATTGAGCGCTTCAGCAAAGCGTGTGGCAATTTTCCCTGTTCCCAGTATGGCCCATTTCATACGGTCTGACATTGTTTCCTCCTAAATAATAATGGCTGTTGCTGCATAATTAATCAAATTCAATCCCTTCTTCTGCCCAGACTGTTGAACCGCCTTTTTCTCTCCGGGCTGGAATAACACAGATGAAACCCAGGGGTTCCTGGGAAGAGTTATTTAGTTGGTGCAGCAGATCAGGGGCGATATAGATAATATCTCCCCGGGAGACCGGGTATCTACGCTCTCCCAGTAAAACTTCTCCTTCTCCTTGCAGAACCAGGATGCCATGGTCGTGAGGATGCTGCTCTTGTTTGGAATGACTGCCGGGGCTGAGCTGGTAATACCGAAAAGCAAAATTTTGAGCCCCTTCTTTTTTCCCAATCATCCATGTTTCAGATACCTGGTTGCTTTCGTCATTCTGATACATGCGGGTTCTGGCCCCATCCCAACTGAAGACCTTGTCCCAATCACCTGTAAATTTCCTAATTACTCCCATGTGTTCATCCTTTGTCTTCAATTATTGAAAAGCCAAGCATGTCAGCCAGATCAATTAGCGGACTCCTTGAAGTCAGGTCAAAACTCAAAGGTGTTATTGAAACAAAGCCCTGGGCCATGGCATAAGCATCGGTGCCCGTATCTGAAAATCCACCTTTGCTCGGCAGATAGGATACTTTGGCCGGGGTACCGATCAGCTTCTCACGTTCCTGGATCGTTGGCCTGTAATACATCAACCGGTCCTGCCTGGTAACTACACAGTGGGCGTCCAGAGTTGCGTTTAGGGGTATTTCTAATTTGAGCACATCAGCATCAAGCGGCAAAGTATTATTAAGCATCTTCTCGGCCACCTGGCGCGTAAAATGAACAGCTGCTGAAAAGTCGACCTGCGCGCTAAAGTGATGATATTCCTGGCCAGCGATTTCCTGGGAGATAGCCAGGGATGGAATTCCTTTTTCGGCAGCTTCAAGGGCGGCACCTATGGTCCCCGAGACAGTTACACAGCTGGCGATGTTTTCCCCATAATTTATGCCAGATACTACCAGCGAGACAGGACGGTCAGCCAGCTCATAAAGAGCGTGAATGACAGCTAGGGCGGGCGTCGCTTTAATGCCATAACCTTCCCAGGAGATTTCACCATAATTGACGGTTGTTTTTGATATAGTCCCATCTCTTCCGTACTTCTGTGTCCTGGATCTGCTCATGCTGGTTTGCCCATCTTGGGGGGCAGCGATCAACAGTTCACCCAGGGGATGAAGGGCTTCCGCAGCTGCAGCCAGGCCGGGCGAATGGATGCCGTCGTCATTGGTCAACAGGATTAAGGGTTTCATGATGCGTAAGCCTCCGACAATGCCTGGTGTAGAACAGCGATATCTTCAAATATATAATCGGGTTGAATTTGGTTCTTTTTTATCTCCCTCCGGGAAGTAACTCCAGTGAGAACAGCGGCCGTCATGATGCCCAATAAATTCGCGCCCAGAATATCCGTCTCCAGGCGATCGCCGACCATTAATGTCTCCTCTGGGGTGGAGCCAAGAGCTTTCAGCGCTGTTTCAAAAATAGCGGGATGGGGCTTTCCAGCAATATAAGGTTCCACACCCGAGGTAAACTGCAAGGCGCCAATCACCATGCCAGTCCCCGGATTAATGCCTTCCGGAGTTGGGAAAGATCCATCTGTATTTGTGGCGATGAAGGCGGCGCCGTTGATGATCAACCTCATGGCAATTTTGATTTTTTGATGATTGATCTGGCGATCCATTCCCGCCACAACTGCGACTACTTCATTCTCTGGGTTTTCTTCCCCAATGGATAACTGGAAACCGGCATCTTCTAGAGTTGTTATCAGACCATCCATACCAACTACGTGAAGAGGAGCTCCCTGTCCAAAGCGTTCGAGCAAGTACTCTGCTGTGGTGGTGGAACTGGTAAACACAGAATTAGAGTTGGCAGAGATGCCAAATTTAGCAAGTTTATCTATGTAATCCTGAGCGGTGCGGGTGTTATTGTTGGTTAACAAAGCCCAGTTTATTCCGTTCCCAGCTAAAAACTCAAAAAAAGGATTTATACCAGGAATTGGATTGTCAGATTTCCATAAGACGCCATCTCCATCAAGGAGGATTGTTTTGAATTTAGTCAACTTCATCTTAGGCCTTTAAGGTTGTTTCTTATCCTTTTGACAATGTTCCTCTGCTAATTCCAGCACCCGGAGAGCAGTGAGGTTGTCAGTCACCAGGGAGTTTATGAACCCGCCGCAGGCTGCCCCTAAAATCGCTTCCGCCTTTTCGATATTTCCAGCCACGCCAAGGCGAACCGGAATTTCCAGGATTCCAGGAAGAGAGGCTCCAATCCGCCGTTTATGGAAATCAATCGGGGCAAGGTTCCCTTCAATGTCAAAATATATCGCACAGACATCTCCCACGGCATCCGCCGCTCGAATGGTCTTTAGATCTTGCAGGGAGATATGATTCTCTTTATATAGGCTGCAGAATTCCGATTTAGTTGTGCCAATTCCCATCAAGGCAATATCGCAATCTTTTCCAACCGAGACTGCTCTTTCAACAGTGGGGTCTTCTAATAGGGAGGCAGCCGTTTTTTCATTCTCGACAATAAAAGGCGAATACAAATAAATTCCCTCGCCGCCGATTTTATGGGCCATTTGCTCAACCAGGATTTGGGCGCTGTAAGAATGACGGGTTGATCCCAATACGCCCACCAGCTGGACAACCGTGGTGTCCTTGATCGGAGCAGTTTCAAAGGCTTCGATGGTCGCCTGAACAGTTGTGCCCCAGGCGATTCCGATCTTGTGTCCGGGCTCAATGAGAGTGGCCAGTAATCTTGAAGCGGCTTTACCGAGCTGCTTCCTGATTTCGTCATAATCTGGTTGATTGCTGAAAACCACTACAGAGACATGTTTAAGATTAAGTGTTTTCCGAAGTTTGCTTTCCAGGTCATGATCATACTGGAAGGGACGGTGGATAATAATCTCTACAATTTTTTTCTCCCGGGCTTCGGTTAACATCCTGGAGACAGAGGATCGGGTTAAACCAATCATCTCCGCGATCTCGGTTTGTTTTTTGTCCTCTTGATAATACTTCTCTGCTACAAAGGCTAACAGTTCATCGCGCTCGTTGTTATTTCCCATGGGATAATCCTATTCGTGTTCTGCTTGTGGTCGAATATGTGACAAATTTCCATTGACAGAAAACTAATCGCCCACTATTATATCACATATGTGATTGTTCGTTTCACGTATGTAAGCATACAGGGAAGGCATTCGGCTTGCAGATAAAAAATCAAGTGGATAATTGGATCGATTTGATGCTTGAGCTTGTTTTTATCTTAACAAGGGTGATAATATTCATTTAACAAGAAATAAATCAGTTCCCAACCTGTAAATCACGCGTTGGACTTGAATATAAGGAAGCGTTTACCGGTGCCTTGGTGAGTATTAACGCCAGAGATAGCAGAATAGAAAAAGACCAACGGATAATAGATGAATATCAAAGATTATTTATGTGATGATGCGGTGATAATCGGTCTGGATGCCGGCAATTCTGAGCAAGTTATTCAGGAATTAGGGGGGAAGCTGCGTAATTTAGGATATGTCAAGGAAAATTTTGTTGAGGCGGCGTTAGAGCGGGAGGCAAATATGCCTACCGGCTTGCCTTTAGGGGGAGAGTACAACGCAGCCATTCCCCATGTGGATATTGAATATGTTAATCAATCAGCTCTGGGGCTGGCTACTCTGAAACAGGATGTTGTGTTTTATAATATGGTTGAAAGCGACGAGCCGGTTCCATGCAGACTGGTGATAATGCTGGCGCTGGATCAACCAAAATCCCAAATCGAAATGCTGCAGAGCATAGCAGCAGTGCTGCAGGATCCGGATATTGTAAAGAAATTGGTTTCAGCAGAAACGACAGAGGAAATTTTTTCCATCCTGTCATAATCATCATTAGAAAAGGATAAAAGTATGGCAAAAACCGTGATTGTATCCTGCGGAACAGGAATTGCCACCTCAACTGTGGCAGCTAAAGCGATTGAAGAAGCTTGCAAGGAAGCTGGAATTGATGTCATCACTAAGCAGTGCAAAGGGCAAGAGATCCCTGAATTACTGAGACAGGGAGCAGATTTGATTGTTACCACCTCCGTCATGCGCTTTGATCCCGGAATCCCGGTTGTGAAAGGGCTGGCATTTTTGACTGGGGTAGGAAAAGACCAGATTGTGCAAGAGATTCTTGATCACTTAAGAGATTAGTAACCAGAATTTGTTTTTAGTGTTCTTACTGGTACTGGTAAATCCAGCCAATAACTGATTTCAGAGAGATTGTGAACTCTCTGGAAGACTTTGGGCGATTAGATATATTGAGTAAATTTTACTTGCAGATTTTCCTGGACTGACATATGAGAAGGATCAGCCCTGACTGCCATTGAAAACAGCGGCCAGATTTTTCTCAAAAGGAAACAAAACACACTTCAAAACAGAGGAAATTCTCAATATCTACAAGGAGGTGATAATTATTACACACAAACAGTAAAGTTAAGCAACGTACCTTGTATTTTTTATTATTCTTTGGAGGATATAAAAATGGATTTCCTTACTATACTGAAGTCTTTTGTTGACACCATGGGTGCCACAGTGCTTCTGCCCGTCTTCATTTTTATTTTTGCCCTTATCCTGGGCGCGAAAGTCGGTCGTGCTTTCCGGGCTGCTGTGACCATCGGTGTAGCTTTCATTGGTATTAACCTGGTAATCGGGTTGATGTGGGGCGCACTTTCCGGCGTGTCTCAAGCCCTGGTAACCAATGTAGGCATTGAACGCGATATTGTTGACGTGGGATGGCCAGCAGCAGCAGCAGTGGCCTTCGCCACCGATGTTGGCTTATGGGTAATTCCCGTTGGCCTGCTAGTAAACTTTGCTCTCCTGCTTCCGGGGGTTACCAAAACCCTTAACGTGGATATCTGGAACTTCTGGCACTATGCCTTGGTTGGTTCCCTGGTAACCTTTGTTTCTGGAAGCCTTGCCATGGGTCTGGCTGCCGCTGCTGTTGCAGCTGCCTTTATGCTATTCCTGGGCGACTGGACTGCCAAAGGCATTCAGGAATTCTATGACCTGCCCGGCATCTCCATTCCTCATGGTATGACCGCCCCCATGGTTCCCCTGGCTCTGCCTTTCAACTGGCTGTTTGACCGCATTCCTGGTCTGCGCGACGTGGATGCCGATCCGGACGGAATTGAAAAGAGCCTCGGTTCAACCTTCGGCGATCCGATGGTAATGGGTTTGATGATTGGTATTATCCTCGGCTTGATTGCCTACTTTGGCGAATTCGCCGGCGCCTTTATTCCCACCCTGGGGAAAATCATTGTGCTCGGTCTTGAGCTGGCTGCCGTAATGGTCCTGCTGCCCCGCATGGTCCGCATCCTGATGGAAGGACTTATCCCGATCTCCGAAGCCGCCCGCGACTTCATGTCCAAACGTGCTTCTGACCGCGAAGTCTACATCGGTCTGGACTCAGCAGTTCTGGTTGGACATCCTTCTGCGATTTCCACCGGTTTGCTCCTGGTCCCGATAGCGATCCTGCTATCCATCATTCTGCCTGGCAACCGCATGCTGCTCTTTGCTGACCTGGCAGTGCTGCCCTTCCTTTGTGCACAAATTGCACCGATGGCCAAGGGTAACATCGTCCGGATGGTCTTTGTTGGAACTATTTTGTTGATCTTTGGTTTCTACTTCGCCAACGCTGTAGCCCCGGCCATTACTGCAATCGCTGGTGGCGCTGGGTTCGCCATCCCCGAAAACGCTGTGATGATTTCTAGTATTGCCGACGGATTTGTATGGTCACCACTTGCTTTCTTGCTCCTGGGTAAACACCTGGGATGGATCGGCATTGGCCTGTTTGCAATCCTCACCGCCGCTCTGTTCTACTTCTACAAAAAGAACGAAGCAGCCTGGGACAAACTCGCTGGCGCAAGTGGCGAGTAATCCACTAAGATTATCTTGACAAAAAGAACCGGGGTGTGTAATCTCGTAAGGGTTACACACCCCCTTTCTTTGTTGCTGGAGGTAAATTAATATGGTCCGATCGTTTATAGAAGCCATGTTAGGAGAAGTTGGACGGCAGATTTTATACTATTATGAAGCCAACGCTTATTGGATCAATGCCATAGTATTGATCTATGGTGTATTTATGTTTGCTGCCTGGATGAACATGGTTAGAATCTACCGTTTCTTGATTGTTGAAATGGCAAAAGAGGCCCACACATCCGAAGAACTCAATCGAAAAAAATCCAATAAAAAGATCCGCGAGATCATCGGGATTCCCTGGGAAAAAGCTGTAGAGCAATCTCCCTTTCCGTTTCTCGCCAGAATTGGCGATCTGGTGCCCAAGCGGAATACAGTTGAAAATCTGAAAGCATATTTTGACGAGAAAGATCTGGCTGATAAAACCTTGAAAGCACTTCAGGGAGAAAAGATCCAGAAAATGACGCCCAGTTCCCGGAGGATGCTGCAGAAAGAACTGGAAGAGCGGAAGAAAAAATCAGCCTGACCATCTTCAGAAGGACTGTTTCGAATTAATCTGATCCAGGCAGGCTTAACTTTACAAATACCCCTGCTGTTATTTCACCGCAGGTGAATTCCCAAGGTTATTAGACATTATTTATCATAGTAATTGCCCGGCAGGAAACTTTTTGTTTCCCACCGGGCGATTTTTGACTTAAAGAAGTTGTCTGAACTTGACAAAACGGACGACAGCCTCTATAATTAGCACAAATGTGAGTAGGCAAATCACATATGTGACAATGGTACTCGATGAAGAAAAACTGGAGCAGCGCCCTTAACTCCATCCCGGTTGGCTTATACGAAAAAGCCCTGCCTAAAAACCTTCCCTGGGAAGAACGTTTAACTCTAACCAGGCAGACCGGCTTCGATTTTCTTGAAATCTCTATTGATGATACCGATGAGCGTATCGCGCGTTTAGATTGGACCAAAAAAGAAAAGCAGGATATTAAGAACACTGTGGAGCAGACCGGTGTGAAGATCCAGTCATTAAGCCTCAGTGCTCATCGCCGATATCCCCTGGGTAGCAAATCTGCTGAAACTCGCTCAAATGCATTGGATGTTTTTAAGAAGACAGTTGACCTGGCGGTTGAATTGGGCATTCGGACTATCTTGATTGGCGGCGCAGATAATTACTATGGGGAAAGCGACCAGGAGTCTCAGGATTGGTTCTTAACCAACTTGGGGAAGGGCTTCGAATGGGCCAGTGGTGCGGGCGTTATGCTGGCATTAGAAAACTGGGATATCCAGATAAACACCTTATCAAAAACAATGGAGTATGTCCGTTATTTTAATTCACCCTGGTTCCAGGTTTATGCAGATTTAGGGAACCTTATTTTTGCCAGAGTGGACGTGGTTTCCCAGCTGGACGAAGTAAGGGGACATATTGCAGCCCTCCATGTTAAAGACACACTTCCCGGGCAGCTGCGCTATGTTTCACCAGGAGAGGGAAAAGTGCCATTTGTGAACGCATTTGAAAAATTAGCCGAAATCGGGTTCCAGGCTCCGGTGGTTTTAGAACTCTGGACTGAGGAATATCCCGACGCGGTTGAAATTGTTGAGGAAGCTGGAAAATACATTAGAGCCCGGATGAAAGAGGGCTGGAGCAGATTTCAAGCCAGGCAGCCCTAATAAGAGGAGATGTACAGTTCGATGACTAATAAACCCTTGCTTCAATTAGCTTTAGATTATTTTGATTTTGCTCCTGCCCTGGCAATGGCCCAAATTGTCCACAAGGAAGTTGATATTATCGAGATTGGCACTCCGTTAACCAAAGCCGCGGGTATGCTGGCGGTAAAAACAATCCGGGAGATGTGTCCTGATAACCTGATTCTGGCTGATATCAAATCTCCTGATGTTGGTGGAGGGGAAGCAAAGATGGCTTTTGACGCAGGAGCTGACTGGATGACAGTTTTAGGCGCTGCGCCCCTGGATACGGTTAAACTTGCTTTAGAGGAAGCTAATTCCAGACCAGGCAAGGAAATGTTCATCGAACTTACAGGCATTAGGGATATCATTACCCGGGCCAGGGCATGGCGCAGTATCGGGGTTGAGCGTATGGTTTATCACCGGGGATGGGACGAGGGCAATCTTTCCCGCTCCTGGGATACCCAAGACAGAGAAACAATCCAGGAATTGATCCGGATGGGATTTAAAATTTCAGTCGCTGGCGGTCTAGGACTGGATATGATTCCATTTTTCAAAGGGTTAGATATTTCTGTTTTTATTATCGGCAGAGCAATCCGGGAAACTCCTGACCCTGCTGCAGCCGCCCGGAAATTCCGGGAAGAGATTAGTAAATAGATGACAAATTAATTGGGGAGGTAGAACGGTATGACTTTAACGAAAGAAAAGGCAGAGCAGTATTTACTGCAAATGTATCAAATTCGTTCCTTTGAAGAGCAGGCTGAAAAGAGTTATATGGCAGGCAAAATACACGGTACGATGCACCTTTCAATAGGGCAGGAGGCATCCGCGGTCGGTTCCATCAGCACTCTGGATCCGTCTGATTACATTATTGGCCATCACCGGGGTCATGGTCTTTGTATTGCCAAGGGCGCAGATCTCAATCTGATGATGGCTGAATTTTACGGCAAGGAAAATGGATACTGCCGGGGACGTGGTGGCTCCATGCATATAGCTGATGTGGCTGGGGGCAACCTGGGAGCGAATGGTGTTGTCGGCGGAGGAATTCCCCTGGCCGTTGGAGTTGGTATCGGCTTGAAAATGCAGGCTGAAAATCGGGTACTATTGGCATTTTTTGGTGACGGGGCGGCATCGACCGGTGCCTTCCACGAATCGATGATTTTGGCAGTGCTGTACCAGGTACCTGTTGTTTTCATCTGCGAGAACAACCAGTACGCTATGTCCTTCTCCGCAAATGATTGGACAACAAGTAAAAAAATCGCGGCCCACGGAGAAATCTACGGCATGCCCGGAAGCACATCAACTGACGGAAATGACCTTCTGGAAGTTCAGAAGGCAGTCGAAGCAGCAGTTAAACGAGCGCGTGAAGGGGGAGGTCCCTCCTTAATTGTTAATGATACCTACCGCTGGAGGGGTCATTCCAAGAGTGACCGTAATCGATATCGAACAAAAGAGGAAATTGAGGAATGGAAGAAGAAGGATCCGATTCTAAGATTTCAAAAACAATGTATCGGTGATAAATTGCTAACGGAAAAAGAAGCTGAAAAAATTAAAGAGCAGGGTTACGCTGATATCGAGTCAGCCCGCTTGTTTGCTGAAGCCAGCCCTGAACCTGACGTCGCAGCACTTGAAGAAGGGGTATACGCACCATGAGAGAGATCACATACTTAGAAGCTGTACGCGAAGCAATGACACAGGAAATGGAG
Organism: Anaerolineales bacterium; assembly: GCA_049644685.1. Lineage (GTDB taxonomy): Bacteria > Chloroflexota > Anaerolineae > Anaerolineales > UBA11858 > B10-G9. The sequence goes on along the minus strand of JBARSJ010000106.1, from coordinate 46,212 downwards.
CGCGATTCCCGGGTTTTCCTGATTGGAGAAGACGTCGGTGAATACGGTGGAGCTTTTCAGGTATCCTATGGCATGCTGGAAAAGTTCGGCCCTGAACGCATCCTGGATACACCCATTACTGAGCTGGGTTTAACTGGCGCGGCAACTGGAGCCGCCTTGATCGGCATGCGCCCTATCGCGGAAATCATGTTCATGGATTTCACTACCCTGGCATCAGAGCAGCTGGTAAATCAGGCTGCCAAATTGCGCTTTATGTTTGGAGGGAATGCTACCGTGCCTTTAGTATTGAGGACGCCGGCAGGATCTGGAACCGGGGCAGCTGAACATCATTCCCAGAGTTTCGAAAACTGGTTTGTGCATGTTCCGGGTTTAAAGGTAGTTATGCCAACTACGCCTTATGACGCGAAAGGGCTGTTAATTGCTTCCATCCGTGATGATAACCCGGTGGTCTTTATCGAACATAAACTGCTCTATAAAACTAAAGGTGATGTGCCGGAAGCGCTTTATGAGATTCCGCTGGGAAAGGCGGATATAAAAAGAGAAGGGAAGGATCTCACGATCATAGCTACCTCGATCATGGTGCAGCGCTCTTTGCAGGCCGCAGAAAAGTTGGCTAAAGATGGCATAGATGTTGAGATTGTAGATCCCCGCACGTTACGCCCTCTGGACACAGAAACCATCGTCAATTCTGTCAAGAAAACCGGTAAAGTTCTAATTGTCCACGAGGCTGTTAAAACGGGCGGCTTCGGCGGCGAACTCGCCGGCGTGATCGCTGAAAGTGAAGCATTTGGATATTTGGATGCGCCGATCCTGCGTTTGGCAGGTCGGGAAGTTCCCATTCCATATAACCGCAATCTTGAACTTAAAGCAGTTCCTCAGGTTGAAGATATTGTTGAGAAAGCCAGGGAACTGGCAAATTTAAGGGTGTAATATGGCAATTGAAATGATCATGCCCAAAGTGGACATGGACCAGGAAACCGGGACAGTGGTTGAATGGCTGAAAAGCAATGGGCAGCAAGTTGAAGAAGGCGAAACCATCCTGGTGATGGAAACAGATAAGATTGCCATTGATGTTGAAGCGCCGGGAACCGGAACCCTGGATGGCATCTCCGCTAATCCGGGTGACGTTGTTCCAATTGGAACGGTGATAGCTTACATCTTGGCAGAAGGGGAAGAGCTGCCGGAGAAACCGATTGAATCAACCACGCCGGCTTTGGATACCCCGGCTGCAGTTTCTCCAGCTGATCCCGCGGAAAAGGAGATATCAGCAACGCCGGTTGCCAGAAATATGGCAGCAGCTCATGGCGTTGATTTAGCGGCGGTGGGTTCAACCGGTACCGGGAGGAAAATCACCAAAGCAGATGTTCAGGCAGCTGTCACCCGGGCAAACAAGCCTGTTGACCCCCGGGATATTTATGCAACACCAGCTGCAAGAAGAACTGCCAGAATTGAGGGAGTGAGCCTGGGATTAGTTCAGGGTAGTGGCCCAGGAAACCGGATCCAGCTATCTGATGTAAAAAGCTACCTGACCACTAAACCCCAGGCTGATTTTGCAGCAAGCTCTCAAATTCAAACCGGAGAAGTTATTCCATTAATTGGCATGCGCCGGACCATCGCTGAGCGATTAACTACAAGCTACCAATCCATACCACACATCCAATTTACTGTTCGCGTTGATATGACAAATTTCATCAAAGCGCGGAATGACTACAATGAATTGGCCCTGAAACGCGGAGACGAAAAGGTATCTGTTACTGCCGTGCTGGTAAAATTGGTATCGATGGTTTTAACAGATCATCCCTGGGTAAACAGTTCGCTCATTGACGAAAAAATCATCCTTCACAAGGATATTAACATTGGTGTAGCGGTAGCCCTGGAAAAAGGATTAATTGTTCCCGTGATCAAGAACGCAGATCAAAAAGGAATCAGTTTGATCGCCTCCGAAACCAATGATCTCATTACCAGAGCCAGAGAAGAAAACCTGAATAGCGCGGATGTCAAAGGTGGAACATTTACTATAACCAACCTGGGACCATTTGGTGTAGAGCAGTTTAATGCCATCATTAATCCTCCGGAAGCAGGTATACTGGCTGTAGGATCCACAACAGCTGAAGCTGTGGCTTTACCAGATGGTACGATTGCCGCCAGACCAATCATGCGTCTGACATTGTCGGCAGATCACAGAATTGTTGATGGTGTCGTTGCGGCTAGGTTTATTGGTGATCTAAAGACCACCTTAGAGAATCCAATCTTGATGAATTATTAAGTAGGAGAACTAATGCCGGAAATTACTGCAACTATTCATCACGAAGTAGGCCTTCATGCGCGTCCCGCATCCATGTTTGTGCAGACAGCCGCTAAATACTCAAGCGATATTGAAGTCACTCATGGCGAAACCACAGCCAATGCTAAAAGTATCCTTGGTATTCTCACCCTTGGCGCTCATCAAGGTGCGTTAATTACCATAAGAGCTGAGGGCGAAGACGCCGATGAGGCGCTGAAAACTTTGGAACTACTGGTGTTAGATAATTTTGGTGAAGACAAATGAAATCACTTTCCGGCATTCCTGCTTCCTATGGAATTGCAATCGGCCCGGCTTTTGTATTTGACCGGGTCGAGATTGTCACTGAGACCTATTCGATAAAAGATCCTGCTGCAGAGTGGAAACGATTTGAAGAAGCCCGGGAAAAAACCCACCAGCAGCTAGATGAAGCTTATCAGAAAACCAAAGACGATTGTGGTGAGGAAGCAGCCGAAATCTTTAATGCCCAGAAATTAATGCTTGATGATCCTGAATTAATTAAATCAGTAAAAACCCGGGTTGAAAAAGATCTTACCAATATTGAATCGGCTTTATTTGAAACAGCTGAAAGCTATGCCCAACAGCTGGAAGCAATTAATGATGAATATCTCAGCGCACGGGCTCTTGATGTCCGGGATGTTTCATCTCGCTGTCTGAGAAATCTATTAGGCACTACCGATTCGCCCGCTGCCGCATTAAAGGTCCCCTCGATCATTGTAGCAAAGGATCTCACTCCCTCTGATACAGTCTTGCTTAATAAGGATTTTGTTTTGGGGTTTTGCACTGCCGAAGGTGGATCAACTTCTCATACAGCAATCTTAGCCAGAGGACTTGGCATTCCTGCGGTTGTGGGAACTGGAACCGATATTGAAAATATTCAGAATGGTGAAGATTTGGTAATAGACGGCGACGCGGGGGTAATAGTTATCAACCCCGATCCGGACGCGCTGAAAGAATTCAGCGGCAGACAGGAGAAATTATATAAGCTCCAGGCTGAGGCCAAGGCAAACACCCATCAACCAGCCATTACAACTGACGGTCATCGGGTGGAAATTGTTGCTAATATTGGAAACGTGGAAGGCGCCCAAATTGCTCTTGATGCTGGAGCTGAAGGTGTGGGATTGCTGCGCTCTGAATTCTTGTATCTGGAAAGATCCAGTCTGCCGTCAGAAGAGGAACAATACCAGAAATACAAATCGATTGCTGACGCATTTGGAGATAAACCAGTTATCCTGCGTTCGCTGGATGTGGGCGGAGACAAGGATATTCCTTATATCGATATGCCTGTGGAAACCAACCCTTTCCTGGGCGTAAGGGCAATCCGCCTTTGTTTATCCCGTCCCGAGTTGTTTAAACCCCAATTACGGGCAGCCTTGAGAGCAGGATATGGGAATAACTTGAAATTGATGTTTCCCATGGTTGCCACTGTAGATGACGTAATTAAAGCCCGGGAGGTTTTGGAAGAGTGCCGGAACGAGTTGCAACAAGAAGGATACGATGTAGCAGAAGAGATGGATATAGGTATTATGATAGAGATTCCTTCCGCTGCGATTATGGCGGATCAATTGTCACAAGTTGTAGATTTCTTTTCGATTGGAACCAATGATCTCAGCCAGTATACTTTGGCGGCGGACCGAACCAATGCCCAGGTTGCTCCGATAGCATCCGGTTTCCAACCCGCTGTCTTTCGCTTGATCAAAGGGGTAATTGACGCAGCTCACTCAAATGGCAAATGGGTTGGATTGTGTGGAGAGATGGCTAGTGAGCTGGAGGCCATTCCTATTCTCCTGGGATTAGGGCTGGATGAGTTCAGCATGAATCCTCCTGCCATTCCCTTCGCAAAACAGCTGATTCGCTCGATATCTTTTGAGCACGCTCAACAAGTTTCTCAAACAGCGCTAAACTTAAGAAGCGACACTGAAATTCGGGAATATATCCAGAAAGTGGTCCCGGAAGTAAATTTAGGGTAATAATCCCATGCGAACATTTCCCGAATGCTACGGCTGCCTCCTGCGGCAGGCTGTATCTGCAATGAATTACGGCGGGGTAGACCAGAGGACCCAAATCGATACCATAAAAGAAGTACTGCATACCCTTGAGAAAGGGGATGATTCTCTTTCTCCATCTAACCTTGCCGGTCAAACGAATCAGGTAATAAGAGAGCTAGTTGGGATCGACGATCTTTACCAAGAGATTAAGCGCAAAAGCTACCTCATGGCCGAGAAATACCTGGAGGATTTGATAGATTTATCAAATGAGGGCAGCGACAAACTCGAGCAAGGATTAAAGATAAGCGCGGCAGGCAATATTATTGATGTTGTTCATGTAAATGATTATGATCTCTGGGAAGAAGTAATAACTACTGTAAACCAGGAGCTGCTGGGTGGGGGAGTAGAAGCTTTCCGGCAAAGAATCGACGAATCACCTTATTTGTTGTATCTGGCGGACAATGTGGGAGAAACTATATTTGACCGGGTATTTATTGAAACTCTGGACATTCCAGTGATCTATGCCGTTAAAGGGGGCCCGATTCTAAATGATGCCACCCTGGAAGATGCTCTGGCAGCCGGAATTGATCAGATAGCAGAGATTGTTGAGACAGGATCCCGATCACCGGGCACTATTCTTGATCAATGTTCGGAAGAGTTTCAGCAGCTGTTCGAGAAAGCAAACCTGGTTCTAGCCAAAGGACAGGCAAATTATGAAACGCTGGATGACAAGGGGGACAAAATATTTTTCCTGTTTCGGGTAAAGTGTCCCGTCCTGAGTCGGGTGATTAATACGCCTCTTGACACGCTGGTGTTGAAGCAGGGAGCCCCGCTGAATTAATCAGTTCAGATACTGTTCCCCTTGCTGCCCCCCACTCGAACTAAACATCAAACACATCCCCTCGTTCTGGATACTCGACATCCTGTATGCCTGCTTCTTTCAATTTCTCCATCAACGGTTCTGCGCCGCGGGGTTCTCCGTGAACAAGGAATACCTTTTTAAGTGTTTCCTGGGTTGCCTGAGCGTATTCCAGCAGCAGCTGCTGGCCGGCATGAGCAGAAAAGCCGTTAATGGTGACCACTTCTGCCCGGCGTTCATAGGTTTTCCCGAATATTTTAATTTGTTTTTTCTGTTCAGCCAGCCGTCTGCCCAGTGTGTGAGGAGCCTGCCAGGATACAATCAATATTGTATTGCGAGGGTCCTCAATATGGTTCTTCAGATGATGGAGAATGCGACCTGTTTCTGCCATGCCTGAAGCGGAAATGACCACAAATGGGGGCTTAGTGAAATTAATTTTTTTGGATTCCTCCACAGAAAGAGTGTATTTTAATCCTTCAAAATCCAACGCGGCGTGGTGTTTATCCTCAGAGATAAAGTCCTGGGTTTCCTCATCAAAACATTCCGGGTGCTCTCTGAAAACCTGTGAGGCACGAATAGCCAGCGGACTATCCACAAAGACCGGGATTTGAGGGATATCTCCTTCCTCAACCATTTTATGCAAGCAATACACCAGCTCTTGGGTGCGCCCAACAGCAAAGGAGGGAATTATCACCCTTCCTTTGCGGGCAATGGTTCGTTGAACTACATCACGAAATTCAAGAAAAGCTGCTTCCGGCTCGCGTTTTTTCTCATCGCCATAAGTGGATTCCATGATCAAGATATCCGCGTTGTCAGGAAGAATCGGATCACTGATCAGCTGCAGCCCGGGGCGGCCGATATCTCCAGAGAACCATAACCGGGAAGTTTCTCCATCCTCCGTAATATCCAGGACAACCGCAGCAGACCCCAGAATATGACCGGCATCCACCAGGTGGGCTTTTACACCGGGAACCGGTTCAAAATATTCCTGATAATTGACACATTCAAACAGAGGAGCTACACGAGCAGCATCTTCCTTGGTGTAAAGCGGCTCTATTGTCGGCTTGCCCTGTTTTAGGCGCTGTTTATTGAGATACTCGGCATCTTTTTCATGGATATAACCAGAATCCAGGAGCATGATATTATCCAGGTGAGCTGTTGCATAAGTGGTGAAGATTGGTCCCCTATACCCCTGTTTTACCAGGTTAGGCAGGTTACCGCTGTGATCGATATGAGCGTGGGAAAGGATCACGGCATTAATTTCGTCTGGGCGAAAAGGAAATGTCCGGTTGCGGGTGAAGGCTTCTTTTCGGCGGCCCTGGAATAAGCCGCAATCCAGCAGCAGCTTATGATTATTGACTTCCAGCAGATGCATGGAACCGGTAACTGTTCTGGCAGCCCCATAAAAATGGATTTTCATTCAGCGGTCCTTGATATGCTGTCCTTTGTTAATATAGACAAGATATCTTCGCCAAATCTTTCCAATCTCCAGGGAACATCTACCAATACTTTGGCTAATTCCTTTCTATTTGCTGGATTAGTTGATACCAGCGCGTAAAGCAGTTCCCGGGGCAGAATCACAGCAGAGTTGACATTCATTTTTTTGGCAGTTTTTTTCCGCCAATCCCGCAGCGCTTTCTCCCTGGCAAAAATTGAATCATCGGTTCGTTCTCGCCGGGGAGGACGGACCGGATCGGAAGACAAACCAGCTTTGATGGCTTTAACCAAACCTTCCGAGTGCCTGCGTAAGGCATTTTTTCCAACCAGCTCCAACTTCAGAAGTTTCTGGGCGCTGGTCGGACACTGCTCCGCCAGGTTTAACAAAGTTTGAGAGCTCAGCACCTTAAATACTGGCTGGTTTATCTTCCGGGCAACCTGGTCCCGGTATTCGAAAAGCTTAACCAAGACGGCTGCCTTTTGAGGTGGGAGTTTTCTGGCTCCGTTGATTCGCCAATAAGGAGCGAGTTTTTCCTCTCGATCCTGACGATGCACTCGACAGGCGCGGGAAAAATCCTCGGCGGCAATTGGAGTGAGCCCCTTTTGCTCTAATTCTGCTGCCAGGGTGTGGCGAATTTTTATCAGGTAATGGGTATCCATTTGTGCATACTGGAGCATGTCTTCCGCTAAGGGGCGTTTCCCCCAGTTGGCACGCTGGTATTTTTTGTTTACCTGAATACCGACAATTTCTTCCAGGAGCGCATCCAGACCAAGCTTTTTTCGACCCAGAATTTGAGCCGCCAGCATGGTATCAAATAAATTCTGGAAACTAAACTGATACTCGTCGTACATGATTAAAATATCATACTCAGAGGCGTGGAATATCTTCTCTATTCCAGGGTTTGAAAAAATATCTCCCAGGGGAGAGAGGTCTTCCAAGGCGAGAGGATCGATAATATAGTCCTTTTTGGAACTGGAAATTTGGATCAGGCAGACCTGTTCCCGGTAGGCATAGAGGCTGTTGGCTTCAGTATCAATGGCCAGGGTCTTTTCCCCCCCCATATCCCGCAGTATTTTTTCAAAAACAGATTGCTGGTTTACGAATTGAGGCGGCTTAAGATTGATATTGTTTGGCGTCATAGATTTCAATTATAGCAGGGAGATGCGTTTATTTGATCTCCGATAATCCCTTCAAGATAATCAAACATCCTTGTCACACGGGTGTCGCTCTCTTTTGTCATTCCGCCAGACCTGAGCGGACCCCGAGCACTTCACTAAGCTTGTTCTGAGCCGCCCCTCGATTTCACTGCGTTTCACTCGGGACAGGCGGAGTCGAAGGGCTCAGGATGACAGAGTCTCCTTTTGTCATTCCGAGCATTGCGAGGAATCCACCAAGAGCTCAAAAAACCAACCGCCAGGTCCTGCAGATTTCGACCACATTTGATGCCTGATCTCAATATGGATCCTTCGTTTCACTCAGGATGACAAAATGGTGGGTTTTCTATATCTCGTAGAAGAGTTCCATGACATATTAAGTGGAGTGCAATGTTTTTTCAAAAATTAGCGCGTCATCCCCGCCTTTATAATATGCGCTCCAGGTATCAACCTGTTGGTAGGAATGTTTTTTATAGAGCTGGATGGCGGGGTGATTAGACTGGCGTACGCTTAACCGGATCCGGGGCAATTTGATCTGCGATTCGCAGGTTTCCAGCAGCGCTGACCCGAGTCCGGCTTTCTGGTATTCAGGAAGCACAGCCAAGGTGGCTATCCAGGCAGTTTGCTGCATCCGGCGTAAATCGGCTGCAATGAACCCAATCATCGCCTTTTCAACCACAGCTTTAAGACGAAGCACTTGAGGCAGGGTTAGTACTCCCAGAATGTCCAGCATCGGCCAGGCATCAACTTGAAAGCAGATTCTTTCCAGCCGATAAAGGTCTCTTAAGTCATGCCAGGTAGCGGGCTTAATTAGAATTCCGCTACCTGGAAGAGTTTTGAACTCACTCATTTAACTATCCAGAAAGGTTGGGCAAGGGCAGGCAATTATAAGTCTTTTTCATAGTAGCGGTACGTTTTATACACTTCCCCGCCCATGGCAATAATTGGCTTGTTCATCAAGTCATTATTGTCCAGGATCCAGCTCATTTCAGCCATTTTGATGCCTTTTTTCAAGGCAGCCTGAGCAGTTTTGAAGTAAAACAGGGCATCTATACCCAAATTGCGATACTCTGGAATCACTCCCAGGGCAAATACCCTGATCCAGTTGACTTTGCGGCGGATCTTCCACTGCCAGACCAGCTTTGCCATTGTCCACCATTCCGGGGTATTGGGTTTGGGGTAAGCAAGCCGCAGGGGTTCATTTAAATCCGGGAGAGTCAGACTGAAACCAACGGTTTTACCATCTTTCTCAGCAAGAAAGACTAGGTCTGGATCAAGGATAGATTGCAGTTCATCTGCCAGCTGATCAAATTCAGGATCTGTCATGGGTATAAAGCCCCAGTTTTTTGACCAGGCATTATTGTAAAGAAGTTTTACCTTATTGACTTCATCAGCATACTTTTTCATATCTAGGTTGCGGATGGTGATGTTCTTGCGCTCCAGAATCCGGGTAGTAAGTTTATCCAGCCGTTCCCCGGTGAAGTCCATAAACTCCTGTACACCTAGTGCGTATGCCCAAAGATCACGCGCATACTTGTACCCTAACTTTTCAATATAATCTACATAATAAGGCGGGTTGTAGGTCATCAGGATGCGGGGACGATCGTCAAATCCATCTACCAGCAGTCCGCACTCATCGTTGGTAGACCACTGGGCAGGACCTCGCAGGGCAGTATGGCCCCTTTCTTTTGCCCAGGCCTCAGCTGTTTTAAACAATTGCTCTGCAGCTTCATAATCCTCAAGTACTTCAAAAAACCCGAAGAAGGCTATATTTTCATTCTGGTATTCGTTATGGAGGTGATTGGCAAAAACCGCAATCGTGCCTACTATCTCCTCACCGCGAAGCGCCATATAGAACTGGGCTTCTGCATGCTGGAAGAAAGGATTCTTTTCCGGGTCGGTAAAGTGCATTCGCTCTGAAAAGATAGGCGGCACCCAAAAAGGGTTATCTTTATATACCGTCCAGGGAAAGCTCAAGAGAGCTTTTCTTTCCTCAGTTGTCTCAACAGACTTAATGACGAGGGAATTCATAAGATTATCCTTTACTGATTGGTGAAAATTATTTCACAGAGAAGGGGAATTAATCGGCGTATACCTTGATTATACTAGATAGGAATCCCTATGGTATGATTTTAGGGTGATTACCCAACCATTACTCCTGGGCATACTCCCTCTTTATTCAATCATACTGACCTGCAGTGCTGCGCTCGGTTTGGGCTTATCGGCCTGGATGGTTGCGGAGCGGAAGAGGTTCACCATTGATGCCGGAGTAGGACTGTTATTTGCAGGCCTGCTGGGAGCCAGGGTTGGTTATATCCTTTTAAATCTTGCCTTTTTCAGGAACCATGCAGACCAAATACACCAAATCTGGTTGGGAGGTTTAAGCTGGCCCGGGGCGCTGATGGGTGCAGGCATTGCCTTATTGGCTATTCACTTGATCTGGAAGGAACCTCTGGCAGAACTGGCAGACAGCTATCTTCCGCTGGTGGGAACCGCTGCAGTTGCGATCTGGATGACCGGTTGGGGAGCAGGAGTTGGTTATGGCCCCCGGACGAATGGCTGGTTCGGAATTCCTGTACGCGATCTTTTTGGAGTCATAGATATCCGCTGGCCCCTCCCCATTCTTGGGGCAGTTTTAAGCGCAGGATGGATAACCGGCTTAGTCCTGCTTCCGTTGAAACAGTGGAATGTTAAACCCGGCTGGAAAGCTGTACTCGGAATTACGGGCATTGTCGTGATTAATGGAGTTAGTTCTCTCTTCCGGGTGGATCCTGCGCCTTTGCTGTGGGGAATAAGAGGGGAGGCCTGGTTTTCCATAGCGCTGTTGGTCTGTATTGCGGGAATTATTTTGAAACAGAGGAATTCAACAAACAATGAAAAAATTGAACCTTAATGCTACCCAGGCGATTGATTCTCTAACCTATTTCATCAAATCTACTGTGAATAAAGCTGGTTATTCCAAGGCGGTTCTGGGTCTCTCTGGCGGGGTGGATTCTTCTCTGAGCGCGTTCCTCTCCGTCCGGGCGCTGGGAGCAAAAAATGTATTAGGGCTGCGGATGCCGTATAAAACTTCCTCACCAGAATCTCTTGAACACGCCAATCTGGTCATTGAGCAGTTGGGAATGCCGTCATTGACGATTGATATTTCTGCAGCGGTAGATGCAGTACTGGTTAAATTTCCGGATGCAAGTCCAGTACGGCAGGGGAACGTGATGGCCAGGATCCGGATGATCAATATTTATGATCAGTCGGCAGCCTTCCCGGGATTAGTGGTGGGCACGGGCAATAAAACCGAGTCCCTGCTGGGCTACAGCACATTACACGGAGATGGGGCATTTGATTTTAACCCGCTGGCCGATCTGTATAAAATCCAGGTCCGTCAGCTGGCAGCCGAATTAGGTGTTCCCCCGTCGATCATCGATAAACCACCTTCAGCAGATTTATGGGTGGGTCAGACAGACGAAGAGGAGCTCGGCTTTACCTATGACGAGATGGATCGCCTGTTGTATGCGCTTGTAGAAGAGGGACTCAGCTCAAGAGATTGTGTGAAGGCAGGATTTTCAGAGGAGTTTGTGCAGAATATCATCAGCCGAGTTAAACGCTACCGGTATAAAAACACCCTACCTTTGACGGGTTCTGTGGGACAGCATCCCCTGGTGGAATTGGAACAGCTTCCTGTATTTGCCCGATCGAAATTAGGATTGGATTAAACCAACCGTCAAGTAAAGATAACCTTCTAGAAAACAAGAATAGGTTTAGTAGATTGATTGGAGGAGATGCCATGATAAAAGAAACTTTACCATCAAGGAATGAAATACCCCAGGAAGAGACCTGGAATCTGGAAAGCATTTTTCCAAATGTAGAAGCCTGGGAGAAGGCCTATAAAATTGTGGAAAAACGCCTGCCTGAACTGGATGCGTATAAAGGGAAATTGGATCAGAACCCCAAAACACTACTTGACTGCCTGGTCCTTCGAGAAGAGATTGTTCGGGAGGCGGAGAAAGTCTATGTTTACAGCGGTTTGGAGAGCACTGTAGATGCCTCGGATCAAGACGCCCTGGCACGTTCAGGGCAAGGACAAAGCTTGGGGGCCAGGACATATGCCGCGGTTTCCTTTATTGAACCAGAGATAATGACTCTGGGAATGGATCGACTTAAGAAATGGATGGACGAACTGGCTGAGCTGGCGATTTACAACCATTACTTTGCAGACCTGGAGCGGCAGAAAGCGCATTTGCGGTCGGCAGAGGTGGAAGAGGTGCTGGCGCTATCATCCGACCCCCTCGTGCTCTTTCCCAACGCCTATGGAAGCTTGACAAATGCTGACTTAAAGTTCACCCCGGCGAAAGGGAAAGATGGCTCCGAAAGAGAAGTTGGACAAACCAGTATAGATGATTTAATCACTGACCCTGACCGGGAGATCCGCCGTACAGCCTGGGAACATTATGCGGATGCATATTTGCAGAATCAGAATACCATCGCTGCCATCCAGACCGGCGGTTTCAAACGAGATGTATTTATGGCTAAAGCCCGCCGGTATGGTTCCTCCCTGGAAGCATCCATGTATCCGGGTAACATCCCGCTGGAAGTCTTCCATAACTTGATCAAGGTCTATAAAGAAAACCTGCCTACCTGGCATCGCTATTGGCGGCTCCGGAAAGAAATATTGGGTTATGACGATCTGCATGTTTATGATCTCGAAGCGCCTTTGACTTCTACAAAACCTCACATCCCTTATCACCAGGCAGTTGATTGGATCTGCGAAGGTATGGCTCCCCTGGGGGAGGAGTTTGTCAAAACCCTCCGGAAGGGTTGTCTGGAAAACCGTTGGGTGGATCGAGCGCGCAACAAAGGCAAAACGCAGGGAGCTTTTTCTTGGGGTGTGTATGATACCCAACCTTTCATCATGATGAGTTATGCTGACGATGTGTTTAGCCTCAGTACCCTGGCTCATGAGCTTGGACATTCAATGCATTCCTACTATACCCGGAAAAACCAGCCCCATATCTACGGGGATTATTCTCTCTTCGTCGCCGAAGTGGCTTCCAACTTTAATCAAGCGCTGGTCCGGGATTATTTATTCCGAACTCAAGAGGATCCCAATATTCAACTGGCGCTAATTGAAGAGACTATGTCTAACTACCACCGCTATTTCTTTATCATGCCAACCCTGGCGAGATTTGAGCTCGAAATGCATGAACGCGTGGAACGAGGCGAACCGGTCAATGCTCGGTTAATGATTGACTTGACCGCTGACCTCTTCAAGGAGGGCTACGGGGAGGAAGTGGTCTTTGACCGGGATCGGATCGGCATCACCTGGGCCCAGTTCGGACATATGTACATGAATTATTATGTCTACCAGTACGCCACGGGGATTTCCGGTGCCAACGCGCTGGTCAATAAAGTGCTCAAAGAAGGTGAGAAAGCAGCTCAGGAGTATCTTGGTTTCTTAAAGGCAGGAAGCTCATCGTATCCCCTGGATGCCTTGCAGAAAGCAGGCGTTGACCTGACCCGCCCAGAACCAGTGAAATCAGCCTTCCAAGTATTGGCAGATACGGTGGACCGCCTGGAAAAACTGGCGCTATAATTTTAGGCTAATCTATCCCTCAAATAAAGCCAAACGCACCCGTCCGCGGGTGCGTTTGGCTTTATCTTGATTGGAATGTGAGCTCTATCAATCTGCAAGGATATCAACAATCACCATTCTCGACTAAAGCATAGAGTATCGAGATAAGAGCCTGGGTGAGTCAGCTCCTCGACTTTGCTCGGGATAAGAACTCTCGTTTTGGTGACGATAATTAGCGAAGTCTAATCCAGCTTACAAAACCACCCCGTGACGCTTCCCTAAAATATCACAGGTGCGGTTGATTTCTTGATCTTTTTTGGTGTCAGACCAGTTCAATTCCTCGCCGATAACTCCTGCTGCTTCAATTAGCAAACCCTTCGATAAGCGGCCCAACCAGGCCAGCTTAGTGCGGCGGATCAGAAAATCATCCAGGTGGGTGACCATTTCCTGTTCAACCAGATAGGTAATTTCCCCCCGGGTATATCCGGGCAAATGTCTTAACGGAGGATCAGATTTCTTGGAGAGAAAATCGGCGATCTCTGCCGTTCTTGTGCCGTAACGGGTAAAAAGCAGCTCTAATCGTTCGAGAGGGACGCCGCTCTTTTTTTCGATGAGTTTTAGCCATATTTGCTGTTTGTCCCTGTCTGCTGGATAATCCTTTCCTCCCCCGATAGGCAGCCTTGAGGTGCTAACCTGGCGGACCTGATTCAGGCGGCTAAGGACCTGGTCCGTGACCTGTTCTGATAAAGCCCGATAGCTGGTCCACTTCCCGCCCACGAGATTCAGAATTGGCCAGGCCGCTTGAGGAGATTTTTCCAGGACTTCAATGGAATGATCCCGGCTGATCTGCCCGGTATTTCCCTTGGCCGGGGGAAGGGGGCGGACACCGGAGAACTGAAATACGATTTGTTCCCTGGTAACCTTCAGGGAAGGAAAGATCTGAGGAACCATACCGAGGATATATTCGATCTCTTCTTCGGTGCAGACTGCCTGATCGGGATTATCTATCCGAATATCGGTGGATCCGATCATGACCTGATCCTGGAGGTAAGGGAAGATGAGCACAATCCGACCGTCTAAATATTCAAAAAAGATTTCATGACCTCTGATCGCTTCCCTCAGTTCGGGATGTTTTACAATTAAGTGGGAGCCTTTTGTGCCGCTGATAAAGTTTGACCTACCGTTAATTTCATCATTGATAAAATCAATCCAGGGACCTCCGGCATTAATTACGATTTCAGGAATAACCGAAAATTCTTCCCCGCTGATTTTATCTCTCAACAGCACCTTGTTTTCTTCAGAACCCACCGGGTGCAGGTAGTTAAGTGCCCGGGCATGATCCCCTTCTCTCTCACCATCCAGAAGTATTTCCATTGCTAACCGCTCCGGGGAATACATGCCGCCGTCATAATAAGTGGCAGCAAATCGTATATCCGGGTTGAAAGCAGGCCACTTTTGAAGAGCTTTATCCCGGTTGACAATCCGGTGTCCGGGCAGGGGACTGTCCCCCCTGACATAGGCGTCGTACATCATCAGCCCCAATTTGATGATCACCGCTCCTCGCTCGGCTGGCTGATCAAGAAGCCCCAGGAATTTGAGGGGGGAATTAAATAAACCTGAAAACCATTTAAAGATGGGGATTGTAGTGGGTAAGGGGTGGGTCAAATGAGGCGCGTTCCGCAGCAAGTTGTTGCGTTCACGCAAGGCTTCTCGAACCAGGCGGAACTCTCCGTTCTCAAGATATCTGATACCGCCATGCAGCATATGGGAGGAAGCCATGCTGGCACCGGAACAGAAGTCAGAGCGATCAATGATTAAACAGTTTATCCCCTGAAGAGCCAAATCCCGGAAAGTTCCTATGCCGTTAATTCCGGCTCCAATAATGAGAACAGTTGTCTCTGGATTATTCTTAATTGACTGTATCGTTTGTGCTCGATTCATCATGATGAGTAATCTCCAATAAAAACCTCACTGGATAATAAAACCTTGGTCCTTAATGAGCTGGTCAGTATATTATTGATATTTAACAGTCATCTAACACTGCTATTCTTGTGCAAAGGTTATAATATGTCAAAGATATTTTATCACCCTGATTTCCACTTAGTAAACGGCGGCGACAGTCCGCTCTTCGGGAGGAGAGGATGACTTCATTTCATACCATAAAATGGCTGAAACACGGGTTGGTGAGCATGATTGACCAGCGCAAGCTTCCCCATGATGTTATTTACAATGAATATCAAGACCCTGCAGCGGTAGCAGGAGCTATCAAAGATATGGTCATCCGCGGCGCTCCGGCAATTGGCGCTGCCGCTGCCTATGGTTTAGCCCTGGTACCCTGGCATGACGAGACAGGAAACCTGGAAGATGTTTATCAAAAACTTAAGGGAGCAGCGCAGATTCTAGGGGAATCCCGTCCGACGGCTGTAAACCTGTTCTGGGCCATAGAACGCATGATGGCTCTGGTCGAGGAAATCGATTATTCTTCTGTAGAAGAATTAAAAGAACGGCTGTTGGAGGAAGCGCTGCAGATTGCCAAAGAAGACGTGGAAACTAACAAAGCCATTGGTAGAAATGCGATGCCATTGATTCCGGATGGCGCTGTGATCTTTCACCACTGCAACACGGGCAGCTTGGCAACAGTGGATTATGGCACTGCGCTGGGTGTCATACGCTTGGCACATGAAGAGGGGAAAAATGTATTTGCTTTTGTGGACGAAACGCGCCCCAGACTGCAGGGAGGACGATTAACGGCCTGGGAACTGCTGCAGCATGGCGTGCCGTTTAAGGTCGTTGCAGATAGCACCTCAGGACACTATATGCGGACGCAAAGAGTGGATTTGTGTGTGGTAGGGACTGACCGGGTGGCAGCGAATGGCGATGTGGCAAATAAAATAGGGACCTACAACCTGGCTGTTGTAGCCCATGAAAACAAGGTGCCGTTTTATGTTGCGGTCCCAAAAACAACCATTGATATGAACACGCCTTCCGGAGATCAGATTGAAATTGAGGAGCGGCCGGCTGAAGAGGTCACTCATGTTGGCAGCTGGCAGATAACACCGGACAACACTCCTGTGGGGAACCCGGCCTTTGACGTTACGCCGGCTAAATATGTAACCGCTTTCATCACAGAGGATGGGGTTGTGTACCCGCCCTATGAAGAAAACTTGGCGAAATTGTTCCAAGGCAATGAGGGAAAGTAAGCTTATTAATTTCAAGGTGGACGAGGAATAAATGAATTTTGAAAAAATAAAGGGAACCGAATGTTTCCTGTTTGACCTGGATGGTACCGTTTACCTTGGAGACCAGCTTCTTCCCGGGGCCAAAGACCTGCTGGCCTATCTGGATAAAAGGTCCAGACCCTATTTGTTCCTGACCAATAATTCCTCCCGCTCCTGGGCGGATTATTCATTAAAGCTGGCTAAATACGGATTAGATACACCGGGCGAGAAAATTTTTTCCTCCGGGATGGCAACTGCAATTTATTTGAAGAAACAACAACCGGGCGCCAGGGTTTATCTAGTAGGAACTCCCTCGCTGGAAGATGAGTTCCGCTCTTATGGATTTGAACTTGTTGAGGAGGATCCGGATTTTGCCGTGCTGGGCTTTGATACTACCCTGACTTATGAAAAAATCTGGAAGCTGTCCAATTTTGTGCGGGAGGGAAGACCCTATATCGCCACCCATCCGGATATCAACTGTCCTACTCCGGATGGCTTTATGCCTGATATCGGTGCTATGATGGCGATGATCTCCTCCTCCACGGGGCGGGAACCGGACGTAATTATCGGAAAGCCCCATTCTCCCATGGTGGAAGCAATCGTAGAAAAAACCGGATTTGGTCCTGATAAACTAACCATGGTTGGAGACCGCTTATATACTGATATTGCCATGGGCGCAGCCGGGATCAGTACCGTGCTGGTGTTGAGCGGAGAAACTGACATGGAGGATCTGGTGACAGCTCCCTATCAACCGGATCTGGTATGTGATAATTTGGGGGCGTTGCTGAACTTGCTAGATGAGTAGTTTGTTGTCTGTAACCAGTATTTCGCATTCAGATATCACTCAAGTATCACTAATTCCCGAGTCCCTCTTCCCCCAGTCCCTTCATTTCCCCCTCACCAAATCTCACGTTTCAACCCGCGTAACCGTCACCATATTAAAGGGAGACAACCTGCCCCACGAGCGCTGGAAATCATTCTCAGACATCCAATACAAGTGATCCTTCCCGGGCCAGGAACTGAGGAATCCCCAAGGAGTAGGGAAATCCTCGATGTTTCTATGCTGTGGATCGTAAGCTCCCAGGATCATCAAATGTCCTCCCACCCCGCGGGTGACCCCCAGCGAGCTGGATGTGTTCTTGCCTAAAGCAATGACCGGCTCGTTGTTCTGGAAATAGGTGACCGAAACCACAGAAAGTGAATTTCCATGCTGAAGATTTTCCTTAAGGGTTTGAAATGTTCCCCTTCTGCTTCTCACATCTGGCACCAACCCGTTGAGCTTCCCCAGTCTGCGGAGCAGGTTGGCAGCCTGAAAGACAAAACTGCCATTGTTGTTGCCAAAAATGGTATACAGGGGTGTGCCCTTCAAGAACCGCCCGTTGACCCACTCCACCAACGAATCCCCGGTTAGGGAGGTGCCGTAGAGTAAGTTCAGCGCAGATGCCGCGGCGTACTTTCCGCAGTGATTAGTACTGCCCTGATTTTGCTGATAGAAAGCCAGCTGTTTTTCTGTCCAACCCCGCCAGTAAATTGTGATTTCGGACATAAATATTGGATCTCCTGAAATTATTTCTTTGATAACCGCCCCAGGATAATTAACAGGTGGATTGTTTGTCTGGTATTTGAGGATTTGTCCTCAGATTACTGATCACAGATAACTGAATAATGGGCAGGTCTACCCGTGCAGGGTTTCCCATTCTGCCAGGAGCCCCTCAAGCTCTTTCTCGGTATCACCATAGCGCTTCCCCAGCTTAACTACCTCTCCGGCATCGTCAGGAGGATCGGTCAGTGTTTTCCCGAGTTCTTCCAGCAAGTTTTCCAATTCTGAAATGAGATTTTCCACTTCTTGTAATCGGGCAGCCCGTTTGCGACCATCTGCCAGAGCCCTGTTTTTGGCGGCTTTTTTATCCTGGTACGAATCCAGAGATTCTTCATCGAGATTGATTAAATCCTGGGCAGCTGCCCTGTTTTCCCGCAGGTGGATTTGATAGGATTGGTAATTTCCTTCAAAGATAATCAAGTTTTCCTCGTTCATATCAATTTCCCAGATTTGACTGGCAAGGGTATTGATAAGATACCGATCGTGGGAAACCAGAAGAATGGTACCCGGGTAAGAGGTTAACACGGCCTGCAGGGTTTCCTGAGATGGAATATCAAGGTGGTTGGTTGGCTCGTCCAGCAACAGTAAATTTGCTTTGCTCAAAGAGAGCTTTGCCAGCGCCAGCCGCCCTCTTTCCCCCCCAGACAGCACACTGACTTTTTTATAGACTTCTTCCCCGGAGAACAGATAAGCGCCCAGGTATCCCCGGGCTGCGTTTTCAGAGTGGAATTTCCCTTCGTCCTCGATTTCTTCCAGAACGGTATTGCTGTCAGTAAGATCCTGGTGAGCCTGGGCAAAATATCCCACATCCAGGTTGGCGCCGAGCTTCACGCTGCCTGACCAGGGCTGGAGCTGATCCAGGATTGTTTTTAGGAAAGTTGTTTTTCCCGCTCCGTTGGGGCCAATGAGGGCGGCACATTCTCCACGAAGCAGAGTGATGTCTGGAACAGAGAAAAGTGGTTTCTCCCCGTCCGGGTAGCCAATTTCCAGGTTAGTTGTCCGCAGAACCAGGTCGCCGCCCCGTTTTCTGGTATATAAACTCATGTTTAATATCTGCGGCTGTTTAACTGGATTCCTTAAGGAAGAGATCCGCTGATGGGCTTCTTGCACACCCATATAACTGGTGCTCGTTTGTACATTCTGGCTGATTTTTGACCAGGATTTTCCCTGAATTGCCTGTATTCCCAGTTGTTCAATTGCCTGCACTCTTCGACTTAAAAGGCGCAGTTTACCCTTGGCTTGATTTGTGTTCTGTCCGGCGATATTTCTTTTTACGTAGTCCAGTTCATTAACCAGGCGGGATTTTTCCGCTTCAAAGGTTTCCTGCTGTCGCTCCCAGCGGGATTGGCGCTGGTTAAGGTAGGCGCTGTAGTTTCCCCGGTAGGTTTCAAATCCTCCCCGACTCATCTCCCAAATTTGATTGCAGACCTGGTCGATAAAGTAGCGGTCATGGGATACCAGCAAGATACCACCAGGAAAATTTTTTAAATATCCCTCCAGCCACTGGATTGCTTCGATATCAAGGTGATTGGTGGGTTCGTCAAATATCAGTAAATCTGAAGAGGTGAGCAGCAGCCTGCTGAGCAGAGTCCGGGTTCGTTGTCCGCCTGAGAGGTGGTTTACTGGCATATGGAAATCTTGAGTGCTGAATCCCAACCCTGCCAGCACCTGCTGAATCCTGCTTTCGTAGGTATATCCACCCCGGTGTTCAAAATCAGCTTGAAGTGTTCCGTAGCGGGTTAAGAGCTCTTCGGTTGACCCGCCGGGTTGGCTCATAGTTAATTCAAGCTCTTGCAGAACACGTTCGACATCACGCAGGTCATCGAACGCGGTCAGGGTTTCTTCCCATAAAGAATGGTTTGAATTTAAATCACTTTTCTGCGGCAAATAACCGATTTTGAGCTGGTTAGCACGCTGGATTTTTCCCTCTGAAGGAGATTCCTGGTCTGCCAGGACATTAAGCAGGGTGGTCTTTCCGATGCCATTTTCCCCTACCAAGGCAATTCTGGATTGGGGAGGAATGGTCAGGTTCAATCCGCTGAAAATATCAACAGAGCCGTATGATTTGGATAAACCAGAGGTGGTGATAAGCGACATAAATCCTTCAATTTTGTAAATATGCAGTAAGCTGCCGGGCAAAAAGAACCGGGTGAATGGTAGATTTACCAGGCTTGGAGCATGTTATAATCGCGACCATAACAAACAGGACAATCGTGAGCTATTATAGTCTGGTATAAAAAATTTGACAGGGGTCTTTTCGAGTCGTTATGCAAGGTTACTCATCTCAACCAAAAAAATCACCAGATTGGATAAAACGCGGTTTGTGGGCGGCTTTTTTGATTTCCGCTTTAATTACAGCCTTGTTGGCATTTAGGGGGACGGATGACAAAACAGGAACACCTCTGCCGATACTGACAGACGGACTTGTTTCTACACTCTCTGGTACTGATATCACGCAACCCACCCTGGCCGATGATCGGCTGCTGCAGGGTAACTCAGACAGGCCAGGTTTTAAGGAACTCAACCTGGATCAGACGATTTATTTTTTACTGACCGGATTGGATAAACGGGAATGGGAGGGAGATACTGGTCCGGGATTAACGGATACAGTCATCGTCGCTTTTCTCGATATTCAGAAACAAACTGCAGGTTTAATCTCGATCCCCCGGGACACATTTGTGGAAGTGCCCAAGTACGGCCCGTATAAAATCAATCAGGCATTTTCCCTGGGAGAAGCGTACGGCTATCCGGGCGGAGGCCCAGCATTGCTGATGGAAAGCGCCGGGAATTTGCTCGGGACCACCATAGATTATTATATTCAGGTGGATTTTGAGGCATTTGTTGTCCTGGTGGACGCGATCGATGGTGTCCAGGTAGACGTTCAAGAAAAAATTCTGGTTGATCCTGATCCCTCAGTGGATGGGGATATGAAAAAATTGTTACCTGGAAAACAGACACTGCCAGGTGACCTGGCTTTGGGATATGTCCGGACCAGGGGGACTGCGGAAGGGGATTTCGGGCGGACTAAACGTCAGCAGCAGGTCTTGATTGGATTACAAAAGAAGATCTTTTCCTATGAGATTTTACCCGGGTTAATTCCTAAGTTACCGTCTTTATATCAGGAGCTTTTTTCTCATATTGAAACAAACCTCAATCTAAGACAGATTGTGACTCTTGCCTGGGCTGTCAGAGATATCAACCCAAAAAGTCTGCAAACCACGATTATCAACCGACCTCTGGTAGAAGCGGGATTTAATTTCCGGAATCAATATGTTTTATTCCCGGATATCGAACGAATCCAGAAAGTCTGGGGCGATATGCAGCAAATAGCAGCAACCCCTGTACCGGAGCCAACCCGGGAAATCACCCTGGATGAATACATCAGGGAAGAAAATGCCAAAGTGGCTGTCATGAATGGAACCACTTCACCGGGTTTGGCAGGAGAAACAGCCGATTTCTTCATCGCGAATGGTTTCCAAATTACAGAAGTGGGAAACCTGGTTAAGTTCAAAGACCAAACCTTAATTTATGATTATTCTGGAAAACCACATACTGTTCAGGCACTGCTGAATTTAATGGGGTATTCTAAAATCCGGCTTTATTACCGATCTGATCCAGACAGCACTGTTGATATTGTCATTGAGCTTGGAGCAGATTGGGTCCTTGAAAACACCCTTCCAGATCCAGAATAGAAAAACAATTTCCCTTGTCAGAACCATACAGCAGAGCATATGTTGAGAAAATCCTGTTTGACACTATCCGAGAAAACCGATAGACTGTAAGTAACATTTATCCTACAGAATTAGGAGGACGTATATGGGGTATACAAATTTTCGTCTGACAGTTATTAAAGGATTTAACAAGGGAGAAGTATTTCCCTTGGAGGAAGATGAGGTAATCATTGGCCGCGGTGAAGAAAACGGTATAGTCCTGAATATTGCTGAGATTTCCAGAACGCATTCGGTTCTGACCAGAGAGGAAGAGGGCTATTTAATCAAGGACCTGGATTCCACGAACGGCACCTATGTAGACAAAAAGAAAATCGGTGAAAAATATCTCCTGAAACCCGGTGACACAATTATGCTGGGGGATGCGATTTACCTCAACTACCAAGCCGATGCAGATCCTGAAGAAACACTGGTAGCGCCCCGCCCGGTGGAGATCAGCACCCCCGATGAAACCGCTGTGACACCAAAACCTGCTGTCGAAGAGAGAGCACCTTCCCCAGCAGCAACTCCGGGGCAAGTAAAAACAGCAGAAGAAGGTTTGTCCTTGGGTCAGGTCACTGAGGAGAAAAAAAGCCGGACATGGTTATGGGCTGGCATTGGTTGCGTAGTGGTGATCATTTTCTTGATCGTGATCGGGTTGATCATTTTTGACTACCTGAATCTATACTGTACTCCACCATTCGATACACTGTTGAATTTTCTCTATCCCTGCCCTAATTAATGGATCAGGTGCGAGCCTGATCCATTAATTTAACTCACAGCTGCCGGGAGGATACTGGGCATAGACAGCTCTGGCTGAAATGAATCAATCCAAGGAATATGAAGTTACACCCACCGTATATGTGTATGGTGGAGAAATCCTAGCCCGACTACCCGATGGTCGGGCAGTTTTTATCCCCTTTACCCTTCCAGATGAAAGAATCCGGATCAGGCTCATAGAAGAAAAAGAACGCTACGCAAGAGCCGAACTGCTTGAGGTGTTGTCTGCATCCCCCGCTAGAATAGAACCTCGCTGTGTACATTTTACCCACTGCGGCGGCTGCCACTATCAGCACATTCCTTATCAGGAACAGCTAATCATTAAACAAGCTATCCTGAAAAATCAACTGGAACGAGTTGGGAAACTCCTTGATCCTCCTCTGAGCAGCATGATTCCATCGCCGACTGCCTGGAATTACCGGAACCATATCCAATTAAATATCTCCGAAAGTGGATATCCTGGTTATTTTAAGCATCGTTCAAGCCAGGTGGTTTCAATTCAGGAATGCCATTTGCCAGAAGAGAGCCTGAACCAAATCTGGCCGGCACTGGACTTAGAATACATACCCGGTTTAGATCGTATTAGTCTCCGGTCAGGTGAAGGTGGGCAAGATACAATGATTGTCCTGGAAAGTAGCGACCCCCAACCGATTGAATTTGCGGTTGATTTGCCGCTATCCGCGATCCACCAAGGACCAGGCGGCGAGATAGTGCTTGCGGGGGATGATTTTACAATTATTGAGGTCCACGGATTTCCTTTTGTGGTATCTGCGGGATCCTTTTTCCAGGTAAATACCCCTGTGGCAGAATTGATAGTGAATTATCTTTTGGATGCCCTGCCCTTAGCGGAACATACAGTTCTCCTGGATGTCTATTGCGGGGTAGGGCTGTTCAGCGTGTTTTTTGCCCCGCTGGTAAAACAAATAATCGGTATTGAATCGGATCCTTCTGCAGCAGCAGATTTCCTCTATAACCTGGCAGGGTTTGACTCAGTTGAACTATATGATGTCCCGGCAGAAGATATTTTGCCTTACCTTGAGATTTCTCCTGACATCATTTTGCTTGATCCCCCCAGGGCGGGCATTTCAAAAAAGGTCTTGGATAGTGTGGTTTCCTTACAACCGGATTTGATTGCCTACATTTCCTGTGATCCAGCTACGCTGGCTCGTGATGTATCACGGCTGCACAATCAAGGGTATCAACTGCAGCAATCAACCCCATTTGATATGTTCCCTCAGACTTATCATATTGAGAGCGTCAATATTTTTCAAAGAACATCTCGGGAAGTATGATATTTTGCACTTTGACTGCTATCTACATTAGAGTAAAATACGTGTACGGAAATGTATCTAGGGACATTACTTAACTGATTCGAATAGAGGATGATCCAGAGATCGGTAGGACGTTCTCTTAGGAAACCATTTGATGGTGTTAAACGGACTTTTTGCTCCTTGTCCATTCCAGCGGCTCGATCTTCTTACCAGGCTGCTGGCTATTATTCAGTTGACCTTATCCGATACCTGAAAATGGTACCAGGCCTGTTTCGATAAAAAACGAAACGGGCTTTTTTTATCACCAAATTTGTACTATTATAGTGATCCATAAAAATTGACAGAAACATTCTTTTCGATTCTCTTTGGGAGGGAAAACATGGAAGTGAATAATGACTTGAACCGCGAAATCCCCGTTTTGGATTGGGAATCGCATCTTGCCGAACGGACCAAGGGCATGGAGAGTTCAGCTATCCGGGAATTGCTCAAGTTTACCCAGGACCCTGATATTATTTCATTCGCTGGCGGGCTGCCAGCTCCGGAACTGTTTCCCACTCGGGCAGTAGAAGAAGCGTGTACATATGTTGCCCGGGAACAGGGTAGAAAAGCTCTCCAATACAGCGCTACGGAAGGGTATTATCCATTAAAAGAATACCTGGCGGAGTCTATGCATAAATATGGCATTCCAGCTACTCCGGAAAACGTATTGTTAACCAATGGGTCTCAGCAAGCCCTGGATTTGATTGGCAAGATCTTCATTGACCCGGGAAGATATGTTTTGACCGGGCGGCCTACCTATTTGGGCGCAATCCAAGCCTGGCGAGCTTATCAGGGGAAATTTCATACCATGCGCCTGGATGAACAGGGCATGGTAGTTGATGAGATTGAACGCGCATATCACAAAGTGGTTAAGGACAGCGGAAAACCACCGGCTTTTATTTACGTTCTTCCCAATTTCCATAATCCAGCCGGCACCACTTTGTCATTAGAACGTCGAATTAAATTGGCCGAGGTTGCCACCAAACTTGATCTGGCTGTTATTGAAGATGACCCTTATGGGCAGCTTCGTTTTGAGGGGGAGTATATTACCCCCATTTGTAATTTGATCCCCGAACGTACGATTTACCTGGGTACTTTCTCAAAGACAATGGCGCCGGGATTGCGGTTGGGTTGGATAGTGTGCTCAGAGGCCCTCATGAAGAAGTTTGTCCAGGCCAAGCAGGGCTGTGATTTGCATACTGGTACTTTTGTCCAGTATGTAGCAAATGATATTTGCCAGCGAGGTTTCCTGAAACCGCATATTAAAAAAATTATCAAGGTATATAAAGAACGAAGGGATACCATGGTGGATGCCCTGACCGAATTTTGGCCCGAGGAGTGTGAATGGACAAATCCAGAAGGCGGATTGTTCCTCTGGGCCAGAGTTCCCGAATCCATTGATACCAAAGTCTTCCTTAAAGAAAAAGCGCTAAAAGAAAAGGTTGCTTTTGTTCCCGGAGTAAGCTTTTATCCTAATGCAGATGGCGGACATCACGCTATGAGGTTGAATTTTTCCTATTCTCAGCCGGAAGTGATCGTTGAGGGTATTAAACGGTTGGGCATGGGATTAAAAAAGGAACTCGCCGGGAAGTAAAGAGAACAAATTATTTTGGAAGGAGGTTGGTTTCGTTTTTACTAAATAACACTGACAATCGTCATCTATTTGATTTCCCTGGACACCAAAGCGTCTCAGGGTTTGTATGATATCAAAATTATTCTGGGAGCAAGATTCCAACCAGGTAAAACCTGCAGATCTGCTGCCCGAAAAACCGAAAGTATTGTATCAAGGAGGTAAATTGTGTCGCTTATTCAAGACGTGATTGCTAAGACCAAGGAGAAGGATCCTGCCCAGCCGGAGTTTCATCAGGCTGTCGAGGAAGTGCTCAATACGCTGCAGCCTACCGTAGAGAGACACCCCGAACTTGTCCAAGCCAAAATTTATGAACGGATTGTGGAACCGGATCGAGTGATAATGTTCCGCGTTCCCTGGATGGACGATGACGGGGAAGTACACGTAAATCGTGGTTTCCGGGTTCAATTTAATAATGCCATTGGTCCCTATAAGGGCGGGTTGCGCTTTCACCCCTCGGTAAATTTAGGCATTATAAAATTCCTTGGATTTGAACAGATCTTTAAGAACTCACTCACCACGCTGCCGATGGGGGGTGGGAAAGGTGGATCGGATTTTGATCCCAAAGGAAAAACCGACAGCGAAGTGATGAATTTCTGCTATGCCTTTATGCGCGAGCTTTATCGCCATATTGGCCCAGACACTGACGTCCCCGCCGGGGATATTGGCGTCGGAGGCAGAGAAATTGGTTTTCTGTACGGATATTACAAAAAGGTTATGAACGAGCACACCGGCATATTAACCGGGAAAGGCCTGGAATATGGCGGCAGTCTGATCAGGCCAGAAGCAACCGGTTACGGTGCGGTATACTTTGCCGGTGAAATGCTGGCAGTGCGCGATCTTAGCCTGGAAAAGAAGACAGCCATAGTCAGTGGATCAGGTAATGTTGCCCAATATACAATAGAAAAACTGCTGGACCTGGGCGCGAAACCCATTTCCTTGTCCGATTCAAGCGGCACAATTATTGATGAAGCCGGGATTGATAGGGATAAGCTGCAGTATGCCATGGAGTTAAAGAACATCCGCCGGGGGCGCATTAAGGAATACGCTGAAACCTACGACGTGCCATATTTCCCCGATATGAGCGTCTGGGATGTGGTGAAGAAAGAGGGCTTAAAAGCAGAACTGGCATTCCCATCTGCAACGCAGAATGAAATCAATACGGAACATGCTCAAGCGCTGGTGGATAATGGTTGTATTTGTGTCTCAGAAGGCGCGAATATGCCCTCCACCCAAGAAGCCGTTGACATTTTCCAGGAAAACAAGCTTCTCTACGGCCCCGGGAAAGCAGCCAATGCCGGCGGGGTGGCAACATCCGGCCTGGAAATGAGCCAGAACAGCTCCCGGTTATCGTGGACCCGGGACGAAGTTGACCAGAAGCTGCACGGTATCATGAAGAGCATCCATAAAACAGCACTGGATGCCGCCGATGCTTATGGCGATTCCGGCAATTATGTGATGGGCGCAAATGTTGCCGGGTTCCTGAAAGTTGCCAAGGCCATGCTTGCCTATGGCGTGATCTGAGTTTCTAAGAAGATAAATAAAATTAAAACCGCCAGCTGTTATTCAAAGCTGGCGGTTTATTTTATCAATAAATTCTCAACTACGAAAACGAGACACTTGATCTTACCGTGCCATCACCTCGCTTTTGGTAAACACCACAATTTCCTTTCCCATTAATTTCTCCTGCATTTTTTCGATGATTAGATTAATATGACCGTTATTGGCAACAAAATCCAGATCATCACCGGGGATCGTTAAAACCGGACATAAATTGAAATCATCAATCCATTGTTCATACAGCAGATTCAACTGTTCAAGATAGGCGGGATCGATTTGTTCCTCGTAATCTCTACCTCGCAGTTTTATTCGGTACTGCAAGGTTGGAACTGATGCCCGGATATACAACACAAGATCCGGGGGAGGTAAAAATTCTACCAGGACTTGGTAAAGCTCCTGGTAGGTTTGATAATCCCTTTCTCCAATTTGCTGTTGTTTGTATAGGTTGTGGGCAAATATTTCAGCATCTTCATAAACACTGCGGTCCTGGATGACTGATCCGGGATGAAGGCAGAGATTTTTATGAGCCCTGAGCCTCCTGGTCAGGAAGAAGATCTGGCTGTGGAAAGCCCAGGTATGCATGTCTTGGTAAAAATCTGCCAGGTAGGGATTTTCTCTTTCAGGTTCAAAAAAGGGGGTCCAATCGAGATTGTCACATAGCTTTTGCACTAATGTTGTTTTGCCCACACCGATGTTTCCAGCGACCGCGACAAATTTATCCATAATTTCTCCTGTAAACTGTTAAATATTAACCTGGAGTTTATTTTGCTGCCGTGGTTATTTTTCGGTTTTGATATCTGTTTGATGAAGACTGATCCGTATGGATTGTCATCTTTGTTTATTATTACAATAAGAACCCGGTTTCGTTACCGGAAACCGGGAAATCCGTCAATTACAGAAATCAAAAATATATTTAATATGATTCTCAGTTACCCAGGTGCATTGGCATGATGACATGAAGGAAGTCATCATCACCGACCGGACGAATTACTCCGGGACTGGTGGATTTTGAGGTTTCAAGCGCAACAGTTGGGGTTTGAATCACATCAAGCACTTCCCGGAGGTAGCGGACATTAAAAGCGATAATGATATCATTGCCCTCAATCGTGCCATCCATAATAGCCTGGCTGGATCCGGTCTCCTCGGACTGACCGGAAATTTCAACCTCACCCGGCGTATTCTCTTCTGAGCCAGGCCGGATATTTACCTGTGCGATTAAAGAACCTTCCCGGGCAAATATCTCCGCTTGCTTGCATGATTTCAGGAAAGAGGGAGTTGATAAGATGGTCCGGGTCTGGTATTCCTTGGGAATGATTTGCTGGTAGTCGGGGAATGTTCCTTCAATCAGCTGCGAAACGAGTTCAATATTCTTGGTGCGGAAAATCACCTGTCCCCGGTCAGGGGGCAGGGACATAGTGATGACTTCGCTGCCGTCATTACTAATACGGGCTAATTCACTGAGGGCCCTGGAGGGAATGACAGCTTTCACTGGCTGCTGAACTGATGAGGATAACTTTGCGGTCCTGACAGACAAGCGGAAACCGTCGGCTGCCGCGAGAGTAATTGTGTTGTCTTCTACGGTGACGAGAACCCCGGTCAGGATGGGTCGGGCTTCATCATGGGAGGCAGCAAAAACCACCTGCTTGATCATTTCCTTAAAATCAGTGACATTGATTTCTATCCCGGATTCCAAATCGAGCGATGGCATAGGCGGGAATTCCTGCGCGTCAATACACTTGATATCTGTATTGAGGGAGCCGCTCTTAATATTTAACGTCTGGGTGGGCTCATGAAGCGCTATGTAGGTTTTTGCAGGGGGGATTGTGCTTACCAGGTCTGTAAAAGTCCGCGCTGGAACAGTGGTGGATCCTTCTTCTTCAATTTTTGCGCCTATCCAGCAAGTAATTCCTAATTCAAGATTGGTAGCAGAGAGCCTTAAGCGGCCGTCATCTGTTGCGACGAGAATATTTGAAAGAACTGGAAGAGTGCTGCGGGGAGAGACAGCCCGGGATACAATGCTCAGGCCGTGGGAGAGGTTTTCTTGCAGGACAGAGATCTTCATAAATGGCTTCCTATTATGGCGTTGACGCGTCAGCTGGGTAAATGTACAGTAAGTATACAATGAGAGCTCCATTTTTGCTACCTCAAAAACCAAGCCGCAAAGCAGATTGAATTCAAAAATAACATAATTAATGACTGGGAGGATTAAGTTTGATTAATTCAGGCTGGGTGGGCAGGATTAATTGACAGTCTCTCTCAGCCGTGTTATTATCCTCCATATAATATATGCCTCTGAAGGCACTCTTATCCAGAGAGGTGGAGGGAACGGCCCTTTGAAACCTCGGCAACCGGGCAGCGCTATGTGCTGCAGATGGTGCCAACTCCGGCAGGCGGAATCTGGAAGATGAGAGGGCAAAGTCGAGTTTGTGCCCTTTCTTGCAGGTCAGAAGGGGCAATTTTAGTTAAGGAACAAACTCAAAATCAGGAGGGTTTATGAACAGTACACTGAACAACGCGCCGAGTTTATTATTCACATCTGAATCCGTTACCGAAGGTCATCCGGATAAAATGTGCGACCAGATCAGCGATGCGGTCCTGGATGCCTGCTTAGCGCAGGATCCCAGATCTCGGGTTGCCTGT
Organism: Anaerolineales bacterium; assembly: GCA_049644685.1. Taxonomy (GTDB): domain Bacteria; phylum Chloroflexota; class Anaerolineae; order Anaerolineales; family UBA11858; genus B10-G9. Next base: position 16,460 of record JBARSJ010000106.1, on the reverse strand, counting down.
GAAACGGCGACCAAAACTGGTTATGTGATGCTGCTGGGTGAAATTACTACTGCAGCGGATATCAATTATGATAAATTGGCGCGAGATGTAGTCACCGGCATTGGCTATGACCGGGCGAAAAAAGGCTTTGATGGTCAAACCTGCGGAGTCCTGGTAGCTATTTCCCAGCAGTCAGGAGATATCGCTCTTGGTGTGGACAAGTCCCTGGAATCAAAAAGTGGGGAAATAACAGAAGCTGAAATAGAAACCATCGGCGCAGGTGATCAGGGCATGATGTTTGGTTATGCCTGTGATGAAAACCAAACACTGATGCCAACGCCGATATACCTGGCTCATAAGCTGTCCCGCAGGCTGGCGGAAGTACGTAAAAATGGGACTCTGGACTGGGTCAGGCCTGATGGAAAAAGCCAGGTAACAATTGAATACCAGCACGGAATACCGGTTCGAGTGGACACAGCGCTAATCAGCACCCAGCATGCGCCCGAGATTTCACAAGAAGATATCCGGAAAGCCATCATCGAACATGTGATTAAACCGGTACTGCCGGAAGAGATGGTGGACGATAAAATAAAAATCTTAGTTAACCCAACAGGCCGATTCGTTACCGGGGGCCCGATGGGAGACGCAGGATTAACCGGTCGGAAGATTATCGTTGATACTTATGGCGGTATGGGACGTCATGGAGGGGGAGCTTTTTCTGGAAAAGATCCCACCAAAGTTGATCGATCTGGTGCCTATGCATCCCGCTGGGTAGCCAAGAACGTCGTCGCTGCTGGGCTGGCCAGCCGTTGTGAAATTCAGGTTTCCTACGCCATTGGCGTTGCCCACCCGTTGAGCGTCAACGTTGAAACTTTTGGAACAGGCAATGTGCCTGATGAAAAGATCAGCCAGCTGGTCAACGAATATTTTGACCTTCGGCCGGGTGCAATTATCCGGGATTTGGACCTGAGGCGCCCAATTTATCAACAGCTGGCTGCCTATGGTCATTTTGGCCGGGATGATCTGGAATTAACCTGGGAGAATACTGACCGGGCAGAGGAGATGCGCAAAGCCGCGGGATTGTAGATTATAGTTTTGTTGATAAACAGGTAGACCTCCGAAGTTTTAATAAATCGGAGGGCTATTGATTTAAAACTTCAGAAACGCTGGATGCTAGAGATGGGGTTCGAATGTTGTTAGAAGCTGTTTCTTGGGTTTGAATCCAGTAAGGCGGGCTGCGATTTCGCCGTTCTTAAACAAGATTAATGACGGGACTCCCATTACTCCATATTTTACAGGGATTTGCTGATTGGTATCAACATCCAATTTATAGATCCTGACTTTGCCCTCCCATTCCTTCGCCAGCTCTGAAACCAGGGGGGAAAGCATCTTGCAGGGACTACACCAGGCTGCAGTGAAATCAACCAGGACCGGTAAATCAGATTTTAATACATCCGCTTCAAAAGTCTCTTCTGTTACATAATTCAGATCTTCCATTCATTCTCCTTGTCTAGGGCATCACCAGTAAGTATTCTTTCCCGGCAATCTACTCGCTTCCTCTTTTTAAGACGGATTAGCCAGGGCATATTATTGAGTCGGCGTCAACAGAAAATTATACCAAAGTCACCTGGGAACCCTGGGGAGTCTTTTCTACAAATAACTGGGTTGAAAAGACATCTTTGATTTGCTCAACGTGAGTGATGACCAATATCTTTTCGAAATCACCCCGGATCAGGTTAATTGCTTCAATAAGGCGCTGCCTGCCGATGGAATCCTGACTGCCAAAACCCTCATCGATAACCAGAGTCTGGAGCCTGGCGCCAGCCCGCTGCGCTAACACATGGGACAAAGCCAGCCGGACAGCAAAATTAATCCGGAAGGATTCGCCACCGGAATACATCTCGTAATCCCTGTAACCGGACTGGTCCCGGATTTGGATATCGAGAGTTTCCTTGAGGTCTTCCCGCCCGGAATCTTTATATGATCTCTGGGTGAGAAATCTGATTGACATGGCTCCGCCGCTCAATCGCTGTAAGATCTGATTTGCTTTGGCTTCAATATTGGGAAGCGCCTGTTCTATTAACAAGGCAGGAACTCCATCTTTGCCGAAAGCTGATTCCAATTGTTTGTATTGTTTCACCTGGCTGCTGGTTTCCTGGCGTAACCCCTCCAGCTCGTTTTTGCGCATTTTTTGTTTCTCAAGAACAGAGACCTTTTGTTGGGCTGCGCCAACCTGCCGCTGGAGAATATTTTCTTTCTCCTTAAGCTCAAGTAGATTGTTTTCTGCCCCCTGTGTATCCGGGGCTTTCCTCTCCGCTGTTTCGAGGGCTTGGCGGCCGCGGTCAAGCCCGGAAGTTTGTTTTTTCAGATTCGCCTTATCAGAATCCAAAATCTCGCTTATTTCTTTGATTTCCCTTTCAAGCGGTTTTAATGCTGACTGGGCACTATCCAGAGCCCGTTTTCTTTCCTGAAGAACAGTCCCCTGCATAACAATTTCGCGTACTCGGTCATGCTCAGCAGCGTCATAACCGATTTTTTTCAGTTCGGCGTTGATAACGGTAAGCAGCTGGCGGGCTTCTTCCGCGTAGGAATTATTGTCCAGAGTTTGTTGAATATCAGCCATCTTTTTCTTGTGCTGTGAATCCCAGGATAGTTTTTGCCCCTTTAATTGAGTGATTTGGTTTTCTGTTTTGTCCATTCCCTGAATCAGATTACGCAGCTTAGTTTCTACCAAACTGAATTCAGTGATTTGCAGCTGGAGATCTTTCACTACCTGATCTGCTTTTTTGAGGGTGATTTTATTCTCCCGGAAGCGGTCTCCTAAATCTTTACCTTCAGCTTTGAGAGATTGAATGAGAGATTCCCTGTCTTCAGGCGAGAGACCCTGCCCACATAATGGGCAAAGTGCCCCCTCGGTTTCTTCCAGCTCATCAATACGCTTTTCCAGCTCCTTCATTTCCTGATACAAGCGGGGGTTTTCAGCTTTTGCATCCGCCTGTTGTTGACGGGCTTGGTCCAGCTCCTTTTTCTTTTGATCATGATTTTCCAGTTCCGCTTCTGTCTGTTTGATTTTGTCTTTTTGTTCCGTCAACACATCCGCTAAGGCTGGAATATCAGCTAATGATCTCAGCAGTTCCTTGGATTGGGATTCCAGCGAAGTGTATTCCTGCAGCAAGCGGGCTTTTTCGGCAGTGATTTGGAGTAAAGGTTCCTGTCTTTTGTTTTCCTGCTCCCGAAATTTTTCTGCTGTTTTTTCCCAGTCAGATAATGCATCCTGGGCCTTTTTCCATTCCTCATTTTCTTTATTGATACTTTCAGACTGAGACATGATATCCTGGTAGGTTTTCTTCTCCTCTTCCCTCGCTGCGAGTTTTTCCTGCGCTTGAGTCACCCTTTCGGCAATGTTTTTCGCCTGTTGGGTTAAAGAGTCTACCAATCTACTCTGTTCTTTTAAGGCAGAATAAATGGACTGCATTTCTGCCAGCTGCTTTTCACCAACTATTCTTACCTCGCGAGCCTGGGACAGGGCCTTTTCAAGGGAAAGAAGGTGGTCTTTTCTCTGTTCCTCTTCCTCTAATTCGCTGAGGATTTCAGCGATTCGGCCATCCAGAGAATCAATTTCCGATTCAGTAATTTTTCGTTTCTGTGATGCCTGTTTCCGGTAATTTTCCCAGATTTCCAGGCCCAGGATCTGGGAGAGAATCCTTTTTCTGGCAGATGGATTTTGCTGGGTAAACTGGTCTGCTTCCCCCTGGAGCAGAAAAGAGGCATTAATAAAAGACTCGTAATCCAGCCGCAGAATATCCACAATCATCTGGTCAGTTTCTCTCAAAGTCCGCTCGGTTAATGGATGCCAGATTGGATTGTCATTATTAGTGCCCTCTTCCTGCTGGATGTGAAATTCCACGAATTTAGTTTCCCCCCGGGGATTGCTCCGGATAATCCGGTATTGATTACCCTCGTAATGGAATATGAAGGTTACTTCTGCCCTGTTGGATTCCAGATTAATTACGGATTCGTCGTGTTTTCTGGCTCTTCCGAATAGAGCCCAGGTGATTGCATCCAGGATGGAGGATTTCCCTGCCCCGTTTTCTCCGGAAATACAGGCCAATTCAAAACCGGTGAAATCTATTTCCACAAGTTCTTTGTAGGATAAAAACCCGGTTATGGATAAAGAGACGGGGATCATGTTACCAATGATAACAGATCGAAATAAAATTCTCCCCCGGATTGAAATGCTGAGTTCATGAAGCTAGTGCCCGATTTCTTCCTTCACAGTTTGGATAAGCTTTTCTGCCTGCAGATCAGTGAGACAGTAATAGGACGCCTTTAAGTGATCAGCTATTTCACTTGCCAAGCCTTTGTCAAATTCCCGGTGTTCCATATTGATAACGACACTGGGAATTTCTTCACCGGCGAACTTTTCTGCAATTTTATAGGCTTCTTCCTGGGGCGGCATCCGGGAAATAGATACATTTCCAACACCATCTGTGAGCAGGATCATCAGGGGACGGACGTCGGGATGAGCAAGTTCCTCCCGTTTTATTACCTCGAAAGCCATGTTCAACCCTGCTGAGAGAGGGGTTTTTCCTCCCATGGGAATATCCGACAAGGAGCGCCGGGCAAGTTCAACAGAGTTTGTGGGAGGCAGAACCAGCCGAGCCCGATCTTTTTGGAAAACCACCATACCGACCCGATCGCGCCGCTGGTAAGCATCTGTCAGCAGAGAGAGGACAGCGCCTTTGGCAGCGCTCATCCGTTCAGCAACAGCCATTGACCAGGAGGCATCCACTACAAAGAGGATTAGATTGGCGGTTTGTTTAACGCGGACTTTTCGCTGGAGGTCATGCTTTCGAATGGAAAAAGCCAGTTTGCTGTCAGGGGTGCGGCGCTGTTTCTGGAAAGGTGCAGCCGCCCGGATAGTGGCATCAAAAGCGATATCTGATGTCTTACCCTCAGAGGGACGAGCCTGGATATACCTTCCCCTTTTTGTTTCTGTTCGGGTTTGAGAACGGCGGCCGCTGGATCGGCGGTTCATCCGGTCGAGAGGGGCATCAATCATATCCGGGTCAAAGGTGCTGCCGATTTTTACCGGATTGCCGCCTTCCCACCAGGCAGCACTGCTGTGCTCAAAGACATCACTGGACCCAGATTCGGCCGGGATTTCACTTTGTTGTGTATCAATAACCGAGCTTGCTAGCGTTTTTTTTTAGCGCCATTTTCCCCTGCCGCTTCACCACCAGATTCCTCGCTCTGATCTCCCGGCTCTCCTTCAGCTTCTGCTGAAGCACCTTTGAGCTGTTCAATCTTTTCCGTCAATTCTTCAGCAGTGATCTCAGATTGCTGAAAAGGCCCCCGTTTTAATCGATGCGGGTAAGCGAGTTCAGCTGCCAATCCAATATCTCTGCCGTTGATTGCCTTTCTGCCCTCAAAAGCAGCATGAGCTCTGGCAGTTTTTAAAATTACCAGGTCGGAGCGATGGCCATCCACCTGGAGGGCGGCGCTAAGGTTGGCGATATCAACCAGGTTTTTTGAGGAATACTGTACTTCCGGGAGCAATTTTCTGGCCTGGGTGATTTGCTGGGACAATTCCTGTTCTTTGGGAAGCCATTGTTCCCTGAAAGATGCGGGATCCTCCTCATAAGCCAGGTGCCGTTCCATAATCAGAACCCGTTCCCGTATCTCGCGGATTCCGCGGATGTCCACTGAGAGAGCAAAACGATCCATCAGCTGCGGGCGGAGATCACCTTCTTCGGGATTCATGGTGCCAACCAGGATGAATCGGGCAGGATGGCTGAAAGAAATCCCTTCTCGTTCAACAATATTCATGCCCATTGCGGCTGAATCCAGCAGCAGGTCCACCACATGATCATCCAGTAGGTTTACTTCATCGATATACAGAAGTCCTCGGTTGGCATCAGCCAGCACACCCGGTTCAAAATGGCGTTCACCTTTCTGGATGGCTTTTTCAATATCCAAGGTGCCGACCACCCGGTCTTCAGTCGCTGATACCGGCAAATTAACAAAAGAGGTCGGCAGCATTTCAACTTTCCGTTGATCGCCATTTTTTGATCTTTCCCGGCATTCAGTACACCAGGTTGAAGACCGTTTTGGATCACAGCCGAAGCGGCAGTCAGAAAAAGTTTCCACGGTGGGCAGTAAAGCCGCCAGAGCCCGAGCAGCAGTGGATTTTGCAGTCCCGCGTTCCCCCCGGATCAAAACGCCGCCGATTCTGGGGTTAACAGCGTTAAGGACCAGAGCACGCTTCATGCGTTTTTGACCCACAACTGCCGTAAAAGGGTAAATAGCCGTCATTTAGTTCCTTGTTTCAGGTGAAAGTTGCCTTAATAAACTAATATCCATCAATAACTTCATAAATAATATAGACGTTTTTACTCCGCGTCTATCTTACCACAAAGGTTTACAAGTTGATATTTGCACTGTATAATGGTGTCCATTCTAAAACGGAGCGTGCCATTTTATGGAAGAGAAGAAGTCCCAACAAGGGGGAGAATCAATTCGAGAGAATTCACCCCCCTCAGAAATAATGGATATGGAAACACTCTTAGCCCAAGAAGGCCTGGGGTTAGGGAATATCCCTGAACGGGGAGATATCCGAAAAGGGGTAATCACAGCGATTACCTCAAACGAGATCCTGATCGATGTCCAATCGAAAGCGGACGGCTTGATCGCCGGACGGGAGCTGGAGGGTATTAACTCCCAAACCCTGACCGGGTTTCAAATTGGAGAAGAAATCCTCGTTTATGTACTTGAACCGGAAGATAACAACGGACATGTTGTGCTTTCGTATACCAGAGCCCAGGAAGAACAGGATTGGGAAAAGGTAGAGAGCAGCCTGGAATCCGGGGAAGCAATTACAACCTTTGTGGAAGGATACAACAAAGGAGGTTTGCTGGTTCCGGTTGGTCAGCTGAGAGGATTTGTTCCTGGTTCATTGGTGAGTGTTTTCCGCGAGGGAGACGGCGGCTCACCGGAAGACCGCTGGAACGAAGCTATCGGGAAAGAAATCACTTTGAAAGTTATCGAAGTTGACAGATCCCGCCAGCGATTAATCCTTTCTGAACGTGATGCGATTGGAGAAACCCGGGAAGCAATCAAGGACCAGCTGCTGGACAACCTGGCAGTCGGAGATCGGGTGTCTGGTTACGTAAGCAGCCTGGCGGATTTCGGCGCTTTTGTAAATATCCAGGGAGTGGATGGATTGGTTCACCTTTCCGAGCTTTCCTGGGACCATGTAGACCATCCCAGCGATCTGGTGAAAGTTGGCCAGGAACTGGAGGTTGAGGTCATCAGCATCGATGAGGACAAACGCCGCATTGGTTTATCCATGAGACGGCTGCTGGATAATCCCTGGATAGAGAAAGCTGAGGAAATCCAGGAAGGACAGTTGATCCAGGGTACAATCACAAACCTGACAGATTTTGGTGCTTTTGCTCGCATTGAGAACACAGATCTGGAAGGATTAATTCATATATCCGAACTCAGCCTGGATAGGGTCGGCCATCCTTCTGAAGTAGTGAGTGTAGGGGAAACCCTGGCATTGCGCGTGATCAGTCTGGACATGGAGCGGCACCGAATTGGACTGAGCCTGGAGAAAGTAGACTCCGATGAATTCGCTGCCACTGATCTTGAGCAGATTCGGGAAGAAATGGATGGAGAAGATTCATTAGAGGATATCTTGTCCGGCGCAGACGCTGGGGAGGAATTGGAAGAAGAACCCGTGTCTGAACTTTCCGCTGACGCAGAAGTGGACGCGGAAGTTACAGAAGAAGAACCAGAAGAGGAAGCGGAAGAGGACGCGGACGCGAAAAGTACAGAAGAAGAAGTAGAAAAGGACGCGGTTGAGCCTCCCGCAGATGAAGAACCAGAAGAGGAGACAGTTGAACCTCCCACAGATGAAGAACCAGAAGAGGAAGAAGACTCTCCTCAGCCAGATGAAGAGTAAACCCGAACGATCAAAGCGCATCTGACCGGATGCGCTTTTTTTATTCTCGTGACCACAGGGCTTTTTAGGGGATAGCACAGTATATAAATTTCATTAATATATACCGTTTGAGGAGTTATTGAAGGGTTATTTGGTAGAATGGTTTTATAAAAACCAGCGGTGAGACGAATAAAAATACATTTACGGTAATATCCGGGTATCTAGCGGATTATTGCGGGAGGTTGTCCTTTGGCTAGTATGGAAAGATTCACCCAACGCGCTCGACGGGTTCTGAGTTTAGCACACAAAGAAGCTGAACGAATGCAGCACACAAAGATTGGGACCGAGCATTTATTGTTGGGTTTATTACTTGATCAGGGTGGAATTGCCGGTAGAGTCCTTCGAGAACTTGGACTGGATACTGATAGTGTCCTGACAATAATTGAAAGGATAACTGGCTATGGAGAATATAGCGGAGATGCTCTGGCGCTTTCTCCGGGAACCCAGAGAGTTTTAGAATTGGCAGTGGAAGAAGCCAGGAATTTAAGCCATCACTATATTGGTGTGGAGCACATCCTGCTTGGATTGGTAGCTTACGAAAAAGGCGTAGCCAATGAGGTGTTAACCCAGCTCGGATTAACCCCCGATCAAATTCGGCGTCAAACACTGCGGGTAATGGAAGAGGCAAAAGACAAAAGCAAACTACAGCACGATCGCAGACAAGCCGGAAAGACCAAACGGGCACAATCCAAAAGCACAACACCAATGGTGGACCAGCTGGCAGTGAACCTTACCGATCTTGCCGAGGAAGGGAAACTGGATCCAGTGATTGGGCGTGAGAATGAAATTGAACGGGTGGTTCAAATTCTTGCTCGCCGAACAAAAAATAACCCTGCCCTCATCGGGGAACCCGGAGTGGGAAAAACAGCAATCGTTGAAGGATTAACGCAGCGAATTGCGGATGGAGAAGTTCCGGCTCCTCTGCTTGGCAAACGGGTTTTGCAGTTAGACCTGGGCTCAGTGGTTGCCGGTACCATGTACCGGGGACAATTTGAAGAACGCCTTAAACGGGTGATTTCTGAATTGAAACAGTCTGACGCAATTTTGTTCATTGATGAAGTCCATATGTTGGTCGGGGCAGGTTCAGCTGGCTCTGCCATGGATGCTGCCAACATTCTGAAACCCGCACTCTCCCGGGGAGAATTACAAGTGGTGGGTGCTACAACCCTGGATGATTACCGCAAACATATAGAAAGCGATGCAGCCCTGGAAAGACGGTTCCAACCTATAACCGTAGATGAACCCAGCCAGGAAGAAACGATTGAAATTCTGCAGGGGATCCGCTCAGCCTATGAAGAACATCACCAATTAAAAATTTCTGATGAAGCGCTGGAAGCGGCAACCGATCTGTCTGCCAGGTATGTGTCAGATCGATTCCTGCCTGATAAAGCTATTGATCTGGTTGACGAAGCCTCCTCTCGGGTGCGGATGTATAAGAACCCTATCGGTGAAGAGGCTAAAGACATTGTTCATCAACTCCGCACAGTCCGCAAAGAGCTGAAAGGAGTTGAAAAAGATCAAACACAGGTAGAAGCGCTGGAGAGTCAGGAGAATGCGCTGGAAGAAAAACTCGAGGAGCTAAAAGCCGCCTGGGACCGTGACAGCAGCCCCACGGTATCTGTCGAGGATATTGCTGAAATTGTATCGATGTGGACCGGCATCCCGGTGATGGAGCTTGCCGAGGAGGAATCAGATCGATTGCTTCATATGGAGGAGGAACTTCATCAACATATTATTGGTCAGGAAGAAGCCATTGAGAAGATCGCCAAAGCGGTACGCCGTTCCCGGGCGGGATTAAAAGATCCCAAACGACCTGTGGGATCCTTTATTTTCCTGGGACCAACAGGTGTGGGAAAAACAGAACTCACCAAAGCATTGGCTAAATTTATCTTTGGCAGCGAGGATGCATTAATCCAGCTGGATATGTCGGAATTCATGGAAAGACACAGCGTCAGCCGGCTGGTTGGCGCTCCTCCTGGATATATTGGTTATGATGATGCCGGGCAGCTGACAGAAGCCATCCGCCGAAGGCCGTACTCGATTGTGGTATTTGATGAGATTGAAAAAGCCCATCAGGAAGCACACAATATGTTGCTTCAGATCATGGAGGAAGGACATATCACTGACGCCAGGGGTCGAAAAATTGACTTCCGAAATGCGATGGTGATCATGACCTCCAATATCGGCGCTGAATTGATCCAGAACAATGCCACTATAGGATTTGAGCTGACCCAGGATGAGGAAAAAAACCGCAAACGGGATTACGAGGACATGCGCAGGAAACTGCTCAAATCCCTGAAGAACACCTTCCGCCCGGAGTTTATTAACCGGGTCGACTCAGTTGTTGTCTTCCATGCCTTGAGCAGGGATAACATTCGGGATATCGTAAACCTTGAATTGAACAAAGTGAGAGAAAGGCTGGTGGAGAAGAGCTTGCAGTTGGAAATTACCCAGGAGGGTGTGGATCTGCTGGTAACGCTGGGATACAACCCGGAAATGGGAGCCCGTCCGCTGCGCCGAGTGATCCAGGAAAAGATCGAAAATCAACTCTCGGACGCAGTACTTTCCGGCAAGTTTGTCGCAGGCGACATTGTGTTGGTAGATGCTGCCATGGCAGATGATGCAGAGGAGGGTGAGATCATCCTGGAGAAAGGGGATCCAGCTCAATTTGGCAAATCTTTCCTTGAGGATGAAGAGGAAGAACCCATCGCTGTAGGATAATTATCAAAACAGTGTACGGAATGTGTACGCTGCAGGGAAAACCATACACAGACCGGTGCATCTAGAGCCATGTTTTAGGTGTACCGGTTTTTTGTTATTTACGCGCCTTCTATAGCAGCCAGCACTTCAGCACTGTGTTTAGCAGGTGATACTTTCTTATACACTTCTTGAACCCTGCCTTCAGGATCGATTAAATAGGTGGTCCTGTGAACGCCATCATATTCTTTCCCGAAGCTTTTCTTTGGACCCCAGACTCCATACAGCTCACAGACCTGATGATCCTCATCAGCCAATAGAGTAAAAGGAAGGTTGTATTTGTTTTTAAACTTGGTATGTGATTCCGGGGAATCCGGGCTGACACCCAGAATGGTCACATTCGCATTTTCGTAGTGACTGTAATCATCCCGGAAATTACAGGCTTCTGTGGTGCAGCCAGGGGTATCATCCCTGGGGTAAAAATACAACAGAACATATTTGCCTTGATAGTCCGACAATCGGCGAGTATGTCCATTTTCATCAAGAAGTCCAAAATTTGGTCCTTGTTGTCCGACTTCTAATACCATGTTAATCTCCTGTAATTATTTAATCAAAAATCAGGCATCCTGGGCTGGTAAGGAATTAAACTCTCGATAACTGAATATATCGTGAGAGCTGATTGCCTGCACTTCAGCGCTGTGATCCCTGAGTAAGCCGCGAAGTTGGGGGACATGGGATCCGATAGCCAGATTGGTAAATCTGGCAGAAAGAAAATTCATTTGATGAGCGGTTTCTCCTCGTGCATGAAGATCTGTATCGCGATGGAATGGTGAGGCAGCGTCCCCGCAGTGCAGCAGCCAATTTCCGGGTTTGCCGATCGCCACTCCGCAGTGACCGCGGGTGTGACCAGGGAGGGGAATGAGCAGGAAATCCGCTTCAGGAGTCTTGAGGACCGGGATGGACTCAAATCCAAACCAATCAACTAGAGGCTTCTCATGAAAAACCCACTTTGGATCATGAGCCCAATGTGTCTTAACGTAGGCAAATTCCATCATTCCTTTGGGTTTATTGGCCCCCAGATACTCTGGCTTATAGATATGAATGTCTGCCCAGGGAAAATCTACCAATCCGCCGGCATGGTCAATGTGCAGATGGGTTTGGATAATATGCCTGACATCTTTCACGTCATAGTCCAGGGCTTTTACCTGAAATAACGCTGTCTCCTCCGGATTACAGGGGACGCCCATATAATGCAGGAAAAAACGCATCTTCAGGGAAGGGGCAGAATAATCCCGGGATCCAAATCCGGTATCTACCAATACCAGACCGCTGCTGGTCTCAATCAGCAAACAGTAAACGATAGAGTCGACATGGATAAAGGCGGCTTTGAGAGTTCCGCAATTCAAATGGTGAATGACCATCGATCACTCCTGGGAAGGAATAATTAGAGGATGAATAAACCCAGAGAAAAATTACTGGGGTAATGGTTGATATTCATTCGCGTTACGGATCCGTTTTTCGAGGGAAGGGTGAGAATAAAGCAAAAACTCTACCCAGGGATCAGGATTTACTTCAGCTAAATTTTGATTGCTGAGGCGGATCAGCGCGGAAGCATAGGCTGCACCATTTCCGGTCAGAAGAAGCGCAAAATCATCTGCCAGCCATTCACGCCAGCGGCTGAATCCGTTGCTGAGGGGCATGGCGAGCAGCCCATAAGCGCCCAGGGACAGAGCAAATAGCGGCAGGGCGGCAATGTCGGAGATGGACCCAAATCCAAATTGGGAGATTCCCCAGGACAATCCCAGAGAAGTCAGGTATAAACCACCCAGGGTAATGACGGTTTGGACAGCCATTCCCAGGGGGATATCATGATTTTTTTGATGTCCCAATTCATGCGCCAGGACAGTTTCAATTTCATCCGGGGAAAATTCTTCCAGCAAAGTATCTCCAAGAATGATTCGGCGGGTATTTCCCAACCCGGTCAGCCCGGCATTAGCGGCTTTGGTCCGGCGGCTCATGTCAAATTTAAACACCCCTTCCACGTTTGTGCCGGCTCTTTCCGCCAATTTAATTAAACGTTCCTGAAGGTTTGCATGCTCATCAGCGAGCGGCGAGAATTTATAAAAGATTGGAAACAACAGAACAGGAGCCAGGTTCGCGAGTAATACATTAAATAGCAGTAGAAAACCCGCGGTCCAGAGCCACCAGGTATCCGGAGCAGTCCTCAATACTAGGTATACGATTTCCAGCAGGAAACCGCCAATGACTGCAGACAGCAGGATGCTCTTGATCAAATCGCCCCACCATCCCCCTAAAGTCTGGTTGGATTGTCCATAGCGGTGGGGCAGGATATAACCTGTATAAAATGTCAAGGGGAGATCCAGGATAGAAAATACTACGCCAAATACAGCTCCAAACGTTATTACGGCAGCCCATTGATTTTGAGTCCAACTGAAGATCCAATCCCGCAGGAGAGCGGACCAGCCCGGCAGGAGCCAAACCAGCAGCAAAACAGTTCCCAGCACCAAATCGAGCAGCATGAATCGGCGCCGGATTTTGGCATACTCTTTGGCTTGCTTCTGCCTTTGGGGATCAAGAATTTGAGTTTCCATTATTGGTTTTAAGATATACTTTAATTCGGTAATGAATATTGGTCTGATTTGATTCATATTATACTGGACAGGAGGTTTCTTTCCCTGGTTTCTAAAATTTATCCCCTTTTGAATGATTTGTTGAAGAAAAAGAAAAATTTTGTTTATAATTCAAGGGTAGATAAGTGTAGACGGGTTGGAGCAGAAACTGATATCTAATGGCGCAAGGGAATAAAATTACACTTTATGCTTTGGACTGCGGAACGGTGAATTGGCGCCTGTACCGCATGGAATACCATTTCGATGGGGAACGGGCTCAGCATGTCACAAGCCCGCTTTCATCTCCGCTGTCCAATTTCACGGACCGAAAACTGCCTGCTGTTCTGACATTAACAGAAGATGGCACAGCTATTGAATCCATGGGAGAAACGGCCCTAAATGTTTTAGAGGACAGTCTGATCCGAAATCGAGTGCGGGATTTTTTTAAACCCTCTATCGGATCCCATCTCTTAGAAAAACCCTCCCCTCACCAGCAGCGCTACAGCCATTTTGAGGCACTTCTCTTCACCCGACTGCTGCTAAAATCTCTCATCGACCAAATCCGGGAAGAAAAATATAATGCTGAACCTTTTGATGACAACATTCATTTTTCAATAGCCTATCCTGACCGGTGGGTATCGGAAAATGAGGGTAAAATTTTTGATGATTTTTACCATGTGATTCTGGAATGTTTCCCCGCGGAAATAAGTGATCAAATACACTTTATTCCTGAATCGGAAGGAGTAATCCTGGGTCTTCGAGATCAAGCTTTATTAGATCAATTTCACTCGCGGGAAGTGAACCTGATTTTGGATGTGGGAGCAAGCAACACAACTGTATACGCACGAAAGTTTAATTCCGAAACAGGAATTCTAGATAATATCAATCGTTACGAAGAGCCTTTTGGGGGTGGATTGTATGATGCGCTGCTTGCCAAGTACCTTTCAGATACACTCCAGATTCCAGCCAAAGAACTGACTGCAGACCCATCCGCTTTTATGGCGCTGCGGATCTGGGGGCAGCTCTTGAAAGAATCTCTCAGCAGGAAGATCTTGGGCGGGGAAGAAATAGTGGATGCTATGTCTGAACAGCAGACCGTTACCCTGGTTACGAAAAGCGACCAGGTCTTCAGGAAAAATATCAGTATCAACCTGGATGAATTCAGCCAAATGAATCTTCCGCTGGATCAAGCTTTTCAGGATGTAGTTTCCCGGGCATTGGATGCAATGCAGATTGATGAAGATGCCGTTGGGCGAGTCATCCTTCTGGGTGGGGGAGCATTACAACCCGGCATTCTGGAGGGAATTAAATCACGTTTTGGAAAAGACAGGGTTATCTTCCCGGATCACCCGGAAGAAATTATTGTTAGAGGAATTGGTTTAGCGTTCACCGGCTCTGTGATGGAACATGCGGATATAGAAAGCAAACGTAAACAGAGGAAAAAAACTGATTGGCGGCTGGTTCATGAAAACGGAAATATCGTAGACATCAAACAGGAAATTTTGATTGCAGGCCGGAGCAATCAATCTGATATCCTGCTGGAGAGCAGTAAGTGTTCCAGAACTCATGCCCTGATCCGGCTAGAGGCTAATGCTCTTACCTTGATTGATCTCAGAAGTAAAAATGGCACATTTATTAATAATTCCCAGGTTCCGCCCAACAAACCTCAACAACTTGAGGACGGAGATCAGATCCGGTTTGGTGACCAGAAATTCACCGTCGAATAGTAAAAAAACCCTTCTCAAAGAGAAGGGTTTTTGATTCAATCAAGGATTCCCGGAGCTGATATAGCTCCAGAAACCCCAGTTCCCCATTTTTGCAAATTATTAAATCCAGCCCTGACTTTTGCAGAAACCAGTCAACCAGGGAAGTTCCAGCCATTCACCCTGATAAGCTTGAATCGCAGGATAGATCGTGACCAAACCCAGGAAGGGTGTAATACAAATTAAGGGGGTAAATCCGAGGACAAAGCTGGCGATTCCGATAATAACGTTGGCACCGATTGCTTGCACCGCATGAAAACGGACGAAAGCCCGCTCTTTCTGAGGTTCCATGAGCAGCGCAATAATCGCCAGGATAAATCCAACCCAGGGAATCCAGCTCAGCAAAGCCCATAATTTGTCGTCATCGCTGACCTCTTCATCAGCATAGGGGGTTTTGATAATTTCTTCAGTCATCTATTTCTCCTTGTTTGATTTTATACCAGGAATTTATTCCTATTAGCATTTAACGGAAAACTTAAGGGTTAGTTTCAAATATGAGCAATATTATTCTACCGATGTTAGAATCCACTCGGCCAGGGCATTGATTTCCTCAGCTGAAAGCTTCCCTCCAAAAGCAGGCATCGGGTCTGATCCATTTGTAATCGTTTCAGCATACCTGGGCGCTACCTTTGTAAGGCGGTCAGGGAGCAGAGACGGTCCTCGTGCACCTGAGCGGTCAGCTCCATGACAGCTGGCGCAGTTACTTGAATAGATAGCGGCGAGGTCGATGGCTGCTGGAACTGGTGTGTCAATCAGAGGCGGTTCGTTGGCTCCGGTACAGGCGGAGAAGAGGAAAATTACTCCAATTATTAAAATTAATCCAAATCTGCCACTGTTCATCTGGTTCTCCAAAGGTCTACGAATAATATGAGGTTAACTATACCGCAAAATGACCTGATTATGGGCAGTTTTAACATATCATTAATATTGATCTCAAGAAAATTTATTTTTGCATGAATTGGATTTCAAGTACAATTCTTAGTAATCTGCCAGAACCAGAATTGTAGATCCAGGACATGGATAGATGAAAAGATTACCCTCTCCCCGTAAAGAAAGGATAGATGCTTTACAGCAAAATCGATATCTGTCCGAGATGGACGATGAGATCCTGGACTACCTGGCTCAACACACACACCTGATTTCCTACGATTCGGAAGAAAGCATAATCTGTGAAGGGCAGCCTTGTCAGGGTCTGTGCATTGTTGAATCTGGGCGGGTGAAAGTCTTTAAGAATTCTCCTTCCGGGCGGGAAATGATTATCAACGTTTTTGAGGGAGGCGAGTCATTTAACGAGGTCCCGGTTTTTGATCAATTGGAAAACCCGGTAAATGTAGGGGCAATTTTGGACAGCAGGATCTGGCTGATTGATGCCCAGGCGCTGCGTAC
>JBARSJ010000105.1:0-23713 GCA_049644685.1 Anaerolineales bacterium | reverse complement strand
TTTTTTCGTCCTGTTGTGCGCTGCCCAAGATAACTATGCCTTGCTGCACATTAATCACCCCTTATTTCTGGATTCTGCCCCTATTTTCTATCTGATTCAATAATTTTCAAAAAAGCATCCACTACCCGGGGATCAAAGTGTTTTCCCGACTGCTCTTTGATATGGGCCAGAGTCTTATCTTGGGACCACGCTTTGCGGTAAGGACGATCTGAATTCAACGCGTCCCAGACATCCACAATGGCAAAGATGCGCGCTGCCAGGGGGATTTGCTCTCCTTCTAAACCGCGCGGGTAGCCGGTGCCATCCCATCTTTCGTGATGGGCATAGGGAATTTCCAAGGCAGGCTGCAGGTATTGGATTGGAGATAGCCACTCAAAGGCATAAACCGGATGCTGCTGCATAATCTGCCACTCTGCATCAGTGAGTTTACCGGGTTTCTGTAATATGGAGTCCGGGATGCCCATCTTGCCAATATCATGTAAAAGTGCTCCCCGGCGGATGTGTCCCAGCTTTTCCCCGCCGATCTCCATTTCCCTCGCCAGATTCATAGTAAATTCAACCACCCGGCGGCTGTGGCCTTCGGTTTCCACATCTTTCAACTCAAGAGCATGGGCCCATCCTTCAATGGTGCCATCATAAGCCAGGGTCAAATCCACGTTAGAGCGCTGCAGATCATTAAAGAGGGTAATGTTATCGATGGCAATGGCTACCTGACTGGCCAGAAGCCGCAGATAATTCACCCATTCATTATCCGGGGTGAGGGAAGATCGTTGGAAAATTTCCAATACGCCGACCAACTTTCCCTTGGCAATCAAAGGGACACCATAATAAGCAACGAACCCTTCTTTGCTGAACTGGGGAGATTCTTGTATTCTGCCTTCATCCTGATTCAAATCGGGAATGAAGACATGGTCTCTTTGCAGACCAACTTCCCCGGCGTATCCCTCCCCCAATCGCAGGTCAGTATACTTGAGGGCGGCTGTTTGGAAACCGCAGCCCTGAGCAAACTGTAATGTCTGGAGGTCTGCCTGGTAGATCAGCACTGCCGCTGCATCTATGGCCAACTGATTCAGTAATTGTTCCAGGATAATATTCAAAGTAACTTGGAGATCAAAACTGCCCATGATGGCCTGGTCGATATTAAGCAGGGCATCCAGCTGCTTCACGCGGTGTTGGGCAGCACTGACCTGATTAGCATTTTCGATCGCCTGAGCAGCCTGAGATGCGAAGGTCAGGGCAAGACCGATGTGTTCAGTCAAGTAGACATCGGTATGGAAGCTATCAAGGGTCAAATAACCAATCAAGGTGTCGCGGACGAACAGGGGAACGCCCATCCAGCTTGCCGCATTCTCTGACTGGCCCCAATTCTGGAACCGGGGATCCTCTCTGGTGTTACTTACAATAAGAGGCACACCCGTTCGTTGGATCTCTTGAAAGAGTTCGTTTTCGCTGAAGAAAATATGTCCTTTAACCGACGGCTTGATACCGCGATCTGCCACCACCCGCAATTTCCCCTCATCGTGCAGGAATATAGCTCCGCTATCAAAGGGCAGCACTTGTCCAATCTGATCGAGAATGAGTTCCAGCACATGATCTAACTCCAGGGAAGTGGATAGCGCCGCGGTAGTGGTGTTTAGGGTTTCCAATTGCTGGGTGTACTCTAGCATCGCGTCCTCGGATCGCTTGCGCTCGGTGGTATCCAAAATAATCGCGGAAAATAACGCTTCTTGTTCATAGTGCAGAAGTTGTAAATGTGCTTCAACATCATAAAGTGATCCATCTTTACGTTTGTGAACGGTCTCAAAAACAATCCTTTCTGTTTCACTTTTTCGTAAGGGTTCCACCAATTTTGCAAAGGATTTAGCTGTAAATTCAGGTTTAATGTCGAGTGGCGTTAGATAACCCAATTCATCCATCGTATAACCCAAATTTTTCTGACCGGCACTGTTCACCTGAGTAAATTTCAGCGTATCTGTTTTGAATAAATAGATTTCATTTAATGAGTCTTCGAAGATACGGCTAAACCGTAAGATTTTTTCCTCCCCACGTTTGCGTTCGGTGATGTCGGTAAATACCCCAATCGTTCCTCTGAAATTACCCTCTACATCGAGGCGGGGAGAGCCGCCCACCAGGACAGAGATCTGCTGGCCGTCCTTTCTGACCAAATCCAGTTCATAACTGTCGGATTCGCCGCGCACTCGCCGTTTGTCGGCTGCCTGGATGAGAGGATATTGATCGGGAGGAACTATCTCCTTCCAGTGCATTCCGATCCATTCTTCGGATGTGTAGCCCAGCATGCTCACCGCCGCAGGATTGACGAAGGTAAAGATCCCTTCAGCATTCTGCAGGGCGATACCCTCAGCCATGTTCTGGACGATGCTTTCGTTGAAGGCGGCTAATTCTTGGGTTTCACGGAAAAGCCTGGTTTTCTCGAGGGCGATGGCTGCCTGATTTGCAAAGGTCTTTATAGCGGGCACATCGGACTCGCTCAGATCAGAACCGGTGAAGGCCATTATGCCCCATGCCTCGTCGTCAACGACCAAGGGGGCAATGATGCTCTGCTTCTCATCCAATAAATCCATAACTTTGTTTACCAGGGGGTGCAACAACCGGGGCAGGATCTCTTCAATGGGCGTGCTGTCAAAATGACTAAATACTATCTCTTTATCGGTGATGATCTTGTGGAAAAAACCCTCCGCCTTCAGAGGGAAGCTGTAGTCCTTCGCTGATGATAGGCTGGTCAATTTTTCGATAGTCCGCGCCAGACCTGCTTTTAGGCTGTGATAGGACACTACCAGATGTCTCTTGTCGTCACTCAGGATAAAGACCGTGACCTCAAACCCCATCTTGACCACTTGCTCTCCGATGGCACGGTAGACTTCCTCGGGGGTATTAGCTCGCTGGATGGATGTAGCAGCCTGGCTGAGAGTCAAAATCAGGTGCTGACTGCGGGTTTTCTCCTTCTTGGACTGCAGACTCGTAATGGCTGCCGTCACCTGCCCGACAACTCCAGCAACTCGCTTTGAGTCCTGCTCGGTAAATGGCTCCCGGCGGGAGAAATCCATCAAGCCAATCGGTTCGCCAGCCGATATCATAGGGACTGTAATAATAGAATGAACATCCACCAGTTTGTAAATTTGCGAAATTAATTTCCGGATCGCGAGCCGTGATTTTTCAGACAGGTCGATGGCATGAGTAAATTCCAGCATCCATTCCTGGATGATCTCCGAATCGTTGATGAGACGTGGTCCATCGGCCTGTAATAATTCCTGGGTCAAACTCCCTTCCTTCAAAGGAATGCGAATATTCGGGAAACTGGTTCCGATAAGTTTTTCAATTCGCTTCACAGTACTCGGTGGCATGGCGAGGTTTTTCATTTCCAAATACTTTTGATCCTCGCTGCATAAATAGACAGTAGTGCTTTTGCTGTTGAATACTCTTTTAACCTCCTCGGTGAGTAATTTTAAGATCTCTGGGAGATCAATGCCTCGGTTGACTGCAGTGTTAATCGCATTTATCAACGTCAAATCCTCCGTGCGCTGCGTGATTTCCAGTTCCGCATGCACCCGATCAGTAATATCCTCAACAAGGGCAAATTCAAAAAGTGGCTCTCCTTCATAATCTCGGGCAAGTTGGGATCTGATCAGAACATGAACGATTTTTCCGGTTTTATGGATATATCTCTTTTCAAGATCGAAATATTCAATCTTCCTTTCCACTAATTTCTGATACATTTCCTGATTGGTCTCCCTGTCTTCAGGATGAGAGATTTGATTAAAATGCTTGGCGATTAAATCATTTTTAGAATAACCCACCATGAGACACATGGCAGGATTCACATCCAAAAAATTACCTTTCATATCAGTGCTGCTGAAACCGATGGGTGAATTTTCAACCATCAACTGTAATTTTTCTTCGCTTTCTTTTAAAGAGTTTTCTGCCTGCACCCGCTCGGTGATGTCCATGATTTGGGCAATCGTTCTCGCTTTACCCTTTTGATTTCTCACAATGGCTGAGCTTATCTCCACTCTCCTTGACTCGCCTTCTTTTCTTATGATATTGAACTCATATCGACCCGGCACTTCTTCTCCTCGCTGACGTCTCACGTACCGGTCTGCTACGAGCTTTTCGCTTTCCTCGTCCAGAAACTCCCTAAAATCATGCCCCATGATTTCTTCACGACTACGTCCGAGTATTTGACATAGGGGGTCATTCACATATTCGAACTTGAAATCTTCGTTCACAATAAGGATTCCGTTGTGAGAATTTTCTACCACGGCGCGGTAGCGCTCCTCGTTTTCGCGCAGCGCCTCCTCTGCCTGCTTGCGCTCAGTGATGTCACGAATAATTGCCAGTGGGCGATCCATCCCTTGCCAGGTCGTTACCGTTGTTGACATCTCGACAGGTACTTCCGTTCCGTCTTTTCTAACGATTATTCGCTCATATTGCATCGGGATCGGTTTGCCTGCCATCCGGTCTGCCATTCTTTGTTTAAGTTTGGCTCGATCTTCCGCCCGAGTAAATTCCCAACCGCTAATATTAAGCAGTTCATCTTTACTGTATCCCGTAATTTCTGAAAATCTGGAATTTACATAAATATGGTAAGCGTCTTCGTCAGCTATAGCCACACCATCCATCAGGTTCTCGACCAAGTCGCGGAAGTTACTTTCTCTTTCCCTTAACTCCTCTTCCGCCTTCTTGCGCTCTCCAATTTCCTTCTCCAAATATTCTGAATGCCGAATTGCTTCTTCATGCAAATTGGCGTTCTGGATACCGAGGGACACCTGGTTAGATAAGGTTATCCCCAGATTTATCTCTTCTTCTGAAAACATCCGGGGAGAGGCAATTGTCCCCAAGATCAAAATACCTAATGTCTGTTGTCCCTCCATAATCGGAAAATAAACTATTGTCCTTAATCCCCTATCTTCACTGATTGCTCGTTCCTCATCAGTCAGATCGGCCGATATCGTATCCTCCAGGATCACGGGAAGTCGAGTAGCGATTGCCGATTGTATATGGGGGTGGTCTGCTAAAGATGTGTACCGGAAAGACTCGGACACCTGGGGGTCCAATGGCGGAGTGGTTGCTCCCAAATATAGTTCTTCTCCCTTGAGCAAATAAATAGCAACGCTGTCTATCCCCAACAAGTCGGCTGCACTGTCTGTAGTTGTCTGTAATATCGTTGGTAACTCAAGAGAAGCATTTAGAGCCTTGCTGGTTTTTAGGAGGGAGTTAAGCTCCTCATTGCGAAGCTCTAGTTCCTCTCTGGCATGAACTTCCTTGGTTATATCGTAAATAATCCCCTCATAATGGGTAATTTCCCCCCGATTATCTCTCCGGATAGAAGTTCTATCAGCAATCCATTTGATATCTCCGGGTTTAGTTATAATCCTGTAAGGATCATGCGAAAATTCTATCTTTCTTCTATTATTGCCTGCGTTTTCGACCTCTTCGGTTACGCGAGCAATGTCATCCGCGTGAATTAAATCGCGATAATCTATCGTTCTCCCCATAAATTCGTGTGTGGAATAGCCTAATAAATTACCAACATTCTCGGACACAAATTCGACCGGCCAACCTTCCTCGTTCTTCCACAAGAAAGCCACCGCCGGGCTCCGATTGATAATTTCAGTTGTTGTAGCCAAAGCACGTTCCATTTGCTTACGTTCGGTGATGTCTTGTACCGTGGATATAAAGAAATGAGAGTTTCCAAGCGGATCACGGACTACTCGACTTGCTACCTGGCACCAGATAAGATGACCCTGTTTGTGGAAGTATCTTTTTTCAAAACTGATACGCTCAACTTCCCCATTCCTCGCTTTCCTGATAAATTCTGGGCTTAGATTTTTATCATCAAGGTGGGCAAGGTCGTTGACAGTTATCCCTTCAAGTTCTTCTGTGCTGTATCCGAAAATCTCGCTCATCGCCTGGTTGACTTTAACCAATTCCCCATCTGGATTTACCAGACAAAGACCAATATTGGCATACTCGAAGACCTGGCGAAAGTCATTTGCGCTCTCAGGTACCATCTCTGGGACTTGTTTCTGCTTAGCACCAGCAGCTTCAAGTTCATTAATTCTCTCCTGCAGTTGAGCCACTTCCAGGATGAGATCTTTTTTTAACTTGTTTTTATTGCTCATAACGAGCTCCTCGAGATTTAACCGGAAATATCGCAGATGTATGATGCAGAGAACAATCGTCAGAAAGGTTATCCTTCACAGTTCGACCGGATACCGTTCCTTATAATAATTATAATGGATATTAATAAGCAGTAATTCCTCCTCTTGACTCCCCTCAAGAATACCGCCGCTTGTTAGGATGGCTTAGTCTGCTGTAATGGAGGTCAACGCCAGGTGAAGTGATTCATCAGGAAACGGAATCCTCAAATGAAGCCGTTTCCAATTATCATTCTTTTACTTCCCATGAGAAATATCCAGAAGGTGCGGGTTTCCATGATCTCCCCCCATCACTACCCGGACCTCCCCGGCGCTGATCCCGTAGACCACCGACCATTGGGTTGACTCCTGAGCAACTTCGCCCAGTAAATTCAAAGCCTGCCCGGGGTTCAGCTGACCGTTACCCTCTCTCAGCTGCTCTAAAATCAGATCATAACGCCAGCAGCTCCCTTCCGC
The DNA here is from genome assembly GCA_049644685.1 of Anaerolineales bacterium. Classification (GTDB taxonomy): domain Bacteria; phylum Chloroflexota; class Anaerolineae; order Anaerolineales; family UBA11858; genus B10-G9. The sequence continues at coordinate 17,081 of JBARSJ010000105.1, read as the reverse complement.
CGAAGCGCCTGTTTCGGAGACAAGGAAATTGGTCGCCGTCTGCCAGGGATCCCTGTTGGGTATCACGGCCATTTCCCCTTGGGAGAATTCCACCAGAGCTGATTTTCCTGATTTCTCCGCGATCAGGTAGTGCAGGGGAGGACCGCTGCCCCAATCTATGTTGTAGCTTTCCAGAATGGCAATTGCTTCATCGACTGTGGCAGCCCGGTCAAGTATTTCCCGGATCACCAGCAGGGAATCAATGGTCTCTTTCTCTGGATCGTGCTCCATCCCTCCCGGGGAAACAGCTGCCATCCCTACCGCCAGACCCGCTTCATTCATGCCATCGAAGGGAAGGTAGGGCGCATCCAATAATCCGCTCCGCTCGCTGAGCGGCAGATCTGTCAAACCGAAGGCTTTTTCTTCTCCATATCCCAGGTAATCGATATCCACCATAGATACCGAGGCGTAGCCATCCGGAGGATCGGTGAACAGCAGTAAGGCTGGGCTGAAGTCCCAATCAAAGTTGCGTCCGAAGAACATATCCTCAGGATCGCCCATCACCGCAAATAACGAACAAGCCCAGGACATCACACTCTCTTCGCCTATCAAATCATCCGCCGCCGCCTGGCTGTAATCCGCCTTATAGACCATAGTATAAAGGGGGAAAGGGTCGATCTGCTCCAGGCTGTTGAGGGTGGCTCCCTCCGCTTCCGACATTCCCGGGGGAATCTGGTCAATCTTTTCCGCCACTGGCTCTTCCAGCACAAGCGACACTGTCTGACAGGAGGAGATTACAAACAGGATTATCAACAGAAGGAACAAAGGTGGAGTCTTCAATAGATATTTCTTCCTCTTCACTTGATTATCTACCTTATAACCGGGTAATCTGCAGATGTTTCTGCTGTAATGCATGACAGCAGCCTGCTTTCACACAGGAAGCGGTTTCCTTCAAGGAAGCCGCTTCCTCTTTTTTTTATTCTGAACTCCAATAAAACAATTCTCATATTCTTCCAAATCGCTTTAGCGCCAGCAATATGAGCGTGGAAAAGTAAGGCTGCCAGTAAACCAATCCGTGCTCATCATCCCAGCCGCCGTCTTCCCGCTGCGAGGTTCCCAGGTGATCCAGGATGCGGTCAACCAATCCGTCGGGCGCCTCCCTCGCAACTACTGACTCAGGACCGGATGCAAACTGGAAGAAGGGGAAAAGTTTTTTCATTTCTCCCTGTGATTCATGCCCCAGAGTACAGGTATAAATATTATCCAGGGTTGCTGCCTGGTATTTCTCCAGATCGGGAAAATCGACTACATTAAAGAAATAGTCATAGGCATGGTAGACCATGAACAGCCAATTATTGGATCGGATTTTTTCCAGGGTCAAATTTGCCAGAACCCAGCTCCTTGTCTTTTCCTGGACTGTCGGTGAGCAGAGATTAAGTTTTATCAAGTTGCCGGTTATCGAATCAGGTTTGTTTTGACCCCCCTCCCACCACTGCGCGCGCGGATAATCCATCAGTCCAGGGGGATTTTCCAAAGTGCCCTCAGGGTTTTGAATGCTCTCAAGCCACTCCGGTGTCTTGTCCAACATGGTTCTCGCAGGAATCCCGGTATCGCGGATTACCGAGAGTAAAAATTCCAGCATCAGTGGGTTGGACAGTGGGGATTTGATGTCATGCTCCAGACCATGCCCCCATCCGCCATCCTTGTTTTTGTAACAGGACAAACATTGATGGACCCTCTCAACCGGACCCTGGTCAAATAAATAATCCCATAAGGCTCTTTCCCACATTACCCCGTGGGCATGGACAAATCTGCGGGCATTTTCTATCGAGATCATTTGAATATCCGCCTTCCTATTGGTATAGGTTAATTATATACGGCAAATACTCAAAAAATGGAGTTATACAGCAGGGACCGGATCCTTTTTAAGGATCCGGTCCCTGAACCTCCACAATATGACCCGCAATCGCCCCTCTAATATGAAGGGAGACTATTTCCTGGCTTCAATCGTCGCGGACTGGACATAGTCCTCGAGGGGAATCTCCGGTGCCCATTCGCGGATAAATTTGCGGCTTACATCTTTTGGTTCAATTTTGATCTCAATAAAACCGCAATCAGCAAGTACGCTCTCCAGATCTGATATAGTTGACGCTCCTGACACACAAGCTGAATACAGCTTAAGGTCATTTTTGATTTCTTCCGGCAGCTGCGCAGTGGCGACAACATCTGAGATGGCTAATCGCCCTCCGGGCTTCAGCGCCCGGTATGATTCGCGAAAGACAGCTGGTTTATCCGTTGAGAGATTGATCACACAATTGGAAATGATGACATCCACAATCCCGTCAGCTAGAGGAAGGTGTTCTATCTCGCCAAGGCGGAATTCAACATTATCATAGGAACCTTTGCGGGCGTTCTCGCGCGCTTTTGAGATCATATCGGGTGTCATATCAACACCGATAACCTTGCCTCCTTCACCTACTTGCCTGGCTGCCAGGAAACTGTCAAATCCGGCTCCGCTTCCCAAATCAAGAACTGTTTCCCCCGGTTTAAGGGCAGCTATGGCCTGGGGATTTCCACAACCAAGCCCCATATTCGCCCCCTCGGGCACGCTGGTTAATTCCTCGTCCGAATATCCCATTTGGGAAGACTGCTGATTTTGAATGCTAATTAAATCGATCATCCCCACATCACCACAATCTGAAGCTGGTCCGCAACAACCCGAATCCCCCTGGCGGGCAATATCCCCGTATCTCTCTCTGACTGATTCCCGAATTAAATCATCCTTTGCGCTGCTCATATCTATCCTCTCCGAAACGGGTAAAATGAATTTTGGGTTTGACGCCAGCTTGTTATAATATTAAATTGAATATGTGTATATTTTGGAACCTGGCGATTTAGAACTTCTTTTGATATCCATGGCAATAGGGCTGCTGGTTTTTCTTCTGGTAATAATCCTGGTGGTACTCTTCTGCCTTCCAGAATCCCTCCGCCGGGATTAGTTGCGTCGCCACCTCATAGCCTTTGGTCTTCAGAATTTCAATTAGCTCCCGGGTTATTTCTTTCTCTTCCTCAGTAGAATAAAACACGGCCGACAAATATTGAGCGCCGATATCCGGACCCTGACCATTGGACTGGGTGGGATCATGAATTTCAAAGAAAAATTTAGTTAACTCCTCAAAAGACACTTGATTTGGGTCATAGGTGATTTCGACTGCTTCCAGGTGACCGGTAGTTCCAGTAAGGACATCCTGGTAGGTGGGGCTTTCCATTGATCCACCCATATAACCAGAGATTGCGGTAACGACACCTTCTTTCCCCTGAAAGAGATGTTCTACACCCCAGAAACAGCCGCCAGCAAAATAAGCCTTTTTGTTTTCCATCATTTATATCTCCGGTACAAACACCAGGGAAACTGAATTGACACAATGCCTGGTATTCTTCGGGGTGTGTTCTTCCCCTTCAAAAACATGCCCCAGATGCCCTCCGCAGTTGGCACACAAAATCTCAGTCCGTCTGCCATCGCTATCCGGCTCCCTTCTCACCGCTCCTTCGATTTCATCATCAAAGCTCGGCCATCCGCAGCCGGACTTAAATTTATCCTCCGCCCGGTAAAGCAGGGCATTGCACCCTTTGCAGTGATAAGCTCCTTTTTCGTAAAAGTCATCATATTTACCACTGAAGGGCGCTTCTGTCCCTTTGTGGACAATAATTCTTTCTTCTTCCGGCGAAAGGGTATTAGGGATCTTCTTATTCATAACTAATTCCTCCAAATGGGAATTTAATCAATCCTTCAAAACCAATAAACGAGTATACCTGGTGAAGATAGTCCTTCCTGAACTTTGATCAATTGTAACCCCGATTCTCTGATCCTGCCTTCCCCTCCCCAGAGGTCAAAATCAACGCTCTTGTTTATCTTTTAGGATTTTTTCTATTACCTCCAAAGCGTTTTTAACCCCTTCTTCTGCTCTTATCTTCTTGCCAAGATCGGCTGCTCTATTCCGCATCTGGGCATTGGCGGTACCAAGCTGAATGGTTTGTTTTAAACGCTCAACTCCCAAATCTCTATGGCGGATGGGGTTGGGTCCCACTCCCAGCGCCGCGATTCGTTCTCCCCAAAAGTGTTGATCAAACAAAAAAGGAACCGCACAGGTTGGAACGCCAGCGCGCAGCCCATCTCCTGTTGTACCTGATCCACCATGATGGATCACCATCGCCATCCGGGGGAATAACCAGCTGTAGGGGGCGTATTCTATTTTATAGACGTTGTCAGGAAGCGATTGATTACCCAATCCTCCCCATCCCGCGTGTAAAATTCCGCGTGTCCCGCTTTGATCCAGCGCCTTCAGAATGACCTGAGTTTTTTGATCTGGGTTGTTGACCGGCATACTGCCAAAACCGATAAATACTGGCGGGGGTCCAGCGTTAATAAAGGCCTTAAGATCAGCCGGCGGCTGCCAGTTTTGAACCTCGGGGAACCAATACCCGGTGATATGAATGTGTTCATTCCAGTCCTCCGGGCGCGGCACGACGGAGGGACTGAATCCGTTCAGGATTGGAATTTGCTCTGTTCCCAGCTGATGGAAATATCCTCTTATCGGCAGCGGGGGCAAATTAAGTGTTTGTTTCCGCCAGTGATTGATTACACCGCGGTACATGAACCAAACCAACTGCTCACCAAGAACATAGGTCATTTTATTGTAGCCCGGCAAGGTTAATTTAGGAAAAGCCATAAAGGGGAAAGCGGTGGTCCGTGCCATGGGTATAACCGCCGCAGCGACCATTGGAAAACCAAATTTCTCGGCCAGATCAAAACCATATAATCCGCCCGGCAATTGGTTGATGAGCAGGTCGGTTTCCCCCAGGATCGGTGCGGATAAATCCCGGGCATACCCCTCTGCCAGGGAGCTGAACGACCGGATAAGTTTGAGCATGTTAGGTCCGGCACTGGCGACCAGCGCCTGCGGGTTTCCCTGGATTGGATGAAAGTCAAGACCGTGTTCAACAATCAGGGAAGCATAACTTTCAAAGGTTATAAAGCGGACCTGATAACCCGCGCGAATTAACCCTGAGCCCAGCGCGGCAAACGGTTGAATATCACCCCGGGATCCTAAAGCAAGAATTGTGATGTGCATAAAAATCTATCCTGTTGACTCTTTAACTAATCTTCCCGGGTTACTGGTAGATTTAATTCCAAGGCAACCTGGACGGTATCGATGCCTTCTTGATATATACTTTTCACATCCGACCGTTGTTCAGAATTGATTAACTATATTTTCATCCATTATTCCCCGAGGACATGGCGCCTTGCATACTGGCCTTATGACAATACTTGACTTGCGAGCAGGGCGATTAATGCGTTAAGGAAAACTGCCGAATAATAGAATTTGCCAATTCCTGTTGGTCTCGGCTCCCCATTTTCCTCAGTGATCACAAAGTCCAACCAGCCCTGGGTCCATTTATTAGTTTTTGCCCGGTATACCAGATGAACCAGCAGACTCAGGGAAAAAAAGACTCCGGAAAAAACAAATGTCTTAAGCGGGCCAAACAAGAATAGATGGCCCCCTAAAAATCCCAGTATCATAAATACTTTAAATATTTTATACCACTTAGGCTGCAGGGTGTGCGACCTAATAAAAATTGCGTCGTCCTTGATTTCTTTAAGCAATTTTTTCATCTGGGTTTTGCTCTCCTTTCACCATCAAAGAAAAGATACAATGCCGGCTATGACCAAACCGGCGGCAATCGAAAGGACCATCCCAATCAAAAACGCTCTGAAATGAAATCCGTAATCTTTATACGCCTTCATCCCTTCCGTGCCGGGAATAACTAAAAAACCGGGGGTGATGAAGCAAAACAACAGCCAATCCAGCAGCAGCAGATCAACAAGATTAAAGAAGAAGACCACGCCAAAGGCATTTAAAAAGAGAGGGAAAAAAGAGATCATTTCACCGCTCTGGCGTTTTAAAATCAACGTTGAAATAAAGGGAACTGCCAACAGAATCAGCAGGAAAGGAATTCCGGTGATCAGAGATTGGCGCTTTTCCAGATCTGTTTTGGGCGGAACCGCGGCCTGGATCTCGTCCGGATAATCCTGCAGGAACAGCCTGGGATTAAAACCCAGAATACTAATAATAGAAAGGGATGCAAGAATTGATAACAAGGCTCCATCTAGCAGGATTTTACTTATGTTAATCATTGTTTTTGGCTCCCGTAAGTATTGCGTTTGGGCTGTTTTACCCGAGGTTAATCCTGATCTTTCTGTTGCCAGACCTCCGAGGTCAATGAGACCTCGGAGGTTTTAAGTTGCAGCGTAGGGTAGGTTGCAATCGATATTTATTACCTTCAAGCCTCTTGATAACTTCTTTAGAAATTATTGCTACAGTAATATATACGGAGAGCTTTCCTCAATTATGAAGATGATATGCAGAGAGTGATGTTAGATGCAATCTTTTCGGTGCCAGGAGCTTAGAGTCAGAGTTGGTTTGAATGTTCAGACAAGAAGCTCTCAACATCCTTAATAAATATCAAGGTCGCTCTCTCTATTTGATTTGTCAAAGTATCTAAATCACTAAAATCCGGGTTGTCAGCCAAAATGTTCTCAATAATTGAATCAACGCCTTTCGTTGTTGATACAATGTGATATTTGTTCCAATCGCTTTCTTTAAACAATTTCCAGTATTTTGTTTGAACATTTCTGTTTTTTCCTGCTAACCAAACTTCAAATCTAAATGTGTCATGAACAAAAACTATCGCGATTTTCAAATTTCGGCGTTCTAATGATTTTGGAAAGAAGGAAAAATATGTCATATCCATATATCCATAATAAATACCGCCGGATATGACATAATCAGGATATTTCTTTTTAAGATGCGATCTCAAATCTCTAAAATATTCCATCAATCCTTGATACGCCTCTCTGATGTCACCTTTCTTAAGCTGTATTTTATATTCATTCATATATTCATGAAATGTTGACATCGCGTATCTCCCATTTAATTTAGCAATAGGAATTGCTGCCTACCGGATGAGCTTTGCGAAGCACCCGATAAAGGGCACTCACCGCCGGACTCCAGTTATCAGTATCTTTGTTTGTACTGCTCATGCTCACTCTGTCTCTCTGTCACAAAGTCGCCTTGTCACCATGCAGGCAACCCGGCGTCCCGTCCTGCGACCTTAGGTCATATCGAAGAGCAGAGGGGGTTAGTTCTCATAATCAAGGTAAGCCGTTTTAAGTCGTTTGTAGAATCTTCCTCCGCTGATCAATAATCCGGGTAATTCCTTCAACGAAAACTTCTGCAGAAATGCGAGTTGTTTATTCCAAGCCATCCCCTTGCGGTATAAGTCGTGATATTCTGCATAAAATTCCTTTAGCGGGAGTGTTGTAGGGAGTAGGGTATGGATGAAATCAAAATAGTCATAATTTTGAATAATGAGTTGATCTCCTACTTCTTGAAACAAATCTGTGCCGGGCAGGGGTGTCAGTACGGCGAAAGATGCATAGCACAATTCCAATTGACGACAATATTTCCTGAGCGACGCAAAATCTGCTGCGGTGAATTCTGGCCGTATTATGAAAGAGGCATACACATTGATGCCCAGATCATGCAGAATCCGAACCGCTTGCTCGTTATCTTTTGATGTTGATTTCTTTCGAATATATTTGAGGTCTTCATCTCGAAAAAATTCAATTCCCACAAATACTCGCTCAAGTCCAATATCTCTCCAAATCTTCAAGAGGTCAGGATTTTTGGTAATGGTATCACTCCTGCTATAGAGAAAATAGCGTTTTTGGATTCCCGACTCTTTGATCACCCTGGCCAGCCTGGTCATTCTTGGCGCATCAAGCAAAGACTCGTCATCGGCAAAAAAGATACAATCTTCCTTTATCCCAGCTAATTCCTCGAGAATTTTCTCGGGTTTTCTCCGGAAGTAACGGCCTTCTGCTACCTTCCACATGGCACAGAATTTACACCGATAAGGACACCCTTTTGATGTCCTTATAGAGGCTAATGGTTTCATCCATTCAGAGTAGTAATGTTGGCGATATCTTTTTGTTAGGTTTCTGGCTGGAAAAGGAAATGCATCGAGATCGGCGATAGGACTTCCATTTGTTTTTGTTAGGCTGTTTTCCTTGGCAATGGCTACTCCTGGTATTCCATCAAACGACTCTTGTCTTTCGTATCTTCTCACGATTTCCTTGAAAGCAAAAACTCCTTCACCGATGACGATTAAATCGATAAAGGGGGATATGAAATCATCTGGAACTACGGTTGCATGGTGCCCGCCAACAACTGTAAGAATATTTGCATCCCAAACTTTTATTTGCTCAAACAGGTTTTTGACAACATTCACGTGGATAGTGTACGCTGTTATTCCAATAATATCAGGCCGGAAATCTACGAGCGTGGACTTCAAATCTTTATCCAGACGTAAATCAAGGATCTTTACATCATGTTCATCGGTTACTCCGGCAGCAATATATTCTAAGGCTAGAGGTTCAAAGATGAACACATCGTCCCCCCCAATTGCTGATAGCGGTTTAGGTGGTTCTATTAATAAAATTTTCATTATTCATCTAATCCATTAGTATAGCAGCCCATCGGATGAGCTTTGCGAAGCATCTTGAGTTTACGAAGGGTCGCGGAGCCCTTCGATTCCTCTTTGTTTCCCTCACTTCGTCTTCGCTGCGTGGAGTTTATCCTGAGTTTATCGAAGGGCTCAGTACAGGCAGGACAGGCCTACCCTTCGGGTAAAGGGCACTTGCCGCTGGACTCCAGTTTTCAGTAATCAGTATTCAGTGCCTTTGGCATTGCTGCTAAACCTCACCCAGTCACCCCGTCACAGTGCCGGCAGTCAGGTTCTTGTCCTGAGTGAAATCGAAGGAGAGCGGGGGTTAGGCTGCGTTGAAATAAACATCTCCGATACTAAAAAGAAAAACTAGCAAATTACCACATACAAATAATAATCTAATGCTGGCATATTGATATCGAGAAGCTACCGGTATTGTCAGCTGCATATCCATCCATAATACCGAAGTTCAATACACCACCAGGAGCTTCAATTTCAAAGGTGTAGATATGCTCATTGTTATAGGTGGGTATCCTCTCATCTGGAATTAGGTAATGAGCTAATTTTGAGTTGATTGTAAGAATCCACTCATCAGGATGTTCCGGGGGAATGGAAGACCCCTTGCCGTTCGTGAAGAGATAAAACGCGTCAGTATAAGCTGATCCAGCTGACTGTCCTTTACCAGCTACCATTATTTCAATCGTTCCGGAATAGGAATTATTAGATGTTGCCCCATTAACACCTTCAGAAAATAGCAGTTCCAAATCCTCAGAAACACGGCAGGAGGATTGGGTAGGTAGTCGTTTGCGAGGAGAGGCAATCCCGGATAATAATCTATCAAGCGCTGTATTCGCTATTAGGAAAGATCCTCCAACGCATACAGCTATCAAGATAAACACTCCTAAAATGATTGCAGCCTTTACATAAGAATTCTCATTTACTTCCATGTCCACCACCAATTTTGGTCATCAGAAAATACGGTTTTTTTACGCATTCTAACTGATGAGCTTCGCGAAGCATCCTGAGTACAGCGAAGGGCACCCTCCCGGCTTAGTTATTAGTAAGTAGTAAATAGTACCAATCTCAGCACTAACGCTGTCATTAATCTGATTTTTAAAACTGCTTACTACTTACAAAACTACTACTTACCGCACCGAAGGTGCCGGGTCGGGTGCAGCGGGGGTGAGGTGCGAAACAAATTTATGATGTATACATTCTCAGTTAGATACACTGTAGCTTGTACTTGGACAATAAGATGAGTTAGTATGAAATATCTTTGTTATGATACCATCCAAAGATCCCAAGTATATAGTGCACCCTTCTGAGTTTTTAACATCCTTCAGGAAATAGAATTGATCAATCCAACGAATATTTTGAGAGGGGTATTCCTTTGTACCTAGAGGTATATCTAAAAATTCCAGGTGCTTTTGTGATGCATTACCTACAGTACCCAGTATCCATTTTCCTTCCTCTTTATAAAGGAAGTGCTTTCCATCCGGAGCCCATTCCGGCATTGAAAAAGTACATGGAATTTCAAGGATTTCATTTCCAGTGGATAGGCTGCGGAGGTGAATGATCCAGGCTGCTCCATCCAGGCATTGCCCCATTTCAAAATAAAAATAATGCGCGGCATGGGGAGAAAATCTAATCGCAGAACCCAGACCCGGGAGGGGGTCGACCTCGACAATTCTTTCAGTTTGACCATTTATGCCTAAGCGCCAGATCTGCTCAGGTTCTCCCGAATACATATAGGGGTAATATACATTTTTCGGAAGAATATTGGTTGTGATGAATTGGTTATTTTTATCCCAATAAAGCACAGGGGGTCTTGGAGGTCCGATTGGTCCTATGTAAGGGTCGACCTCCAGCAAGGTGCGATGGGTCCCGGTTTCAAGGTCAAATAGGGCAATACGTGACGGTTTAGCTACGGCGAGGTAGCGGCCATCAGGTGAAGGGTAAAATTCTCCACCCTCCCCTGGCCCCGCCAGTTTTGTGATTTCTCCAGAAATATCTAGAAGATAAAGGTCATAGGAAGGTCGATAACCTGGGGGACCTTCAGTCAACTCCTGGGTGTTAAACACGAGTTGGTGATTATTCGGCAACCAAGAAATTTGATCCGGAATTAGCTGAGAATCATCTTCAGCCAGGGAGGCAATTTCTTCCGCTGAAAGGAGGCGGTGTAAATCATTGCCATCAGTTCTCAAAGCCCAAATTTCACTTTTACGGGGATCCAGACTAAGCTCTTGATAAAAGATAACCCATTCCCCATCCTTGGAAAGTGAGGGATGGAAAATGGAGCTTCGCGAGAGCAGCTCATCCCATTCACCCGCTTTCCATACCTCGAGGGTATCATCTGCGATAAAAACAACCTGCAGTTCGTCAGGCAAGTCAGAACTGATAAAAGTTGGTATAAGCTGTGGGGCCGGGGCTTCTGTAGGACTCTGAGTGATCGTAATACTGGGTATGGTGAGTTCTGGTGATGGGGTTATTGAACTGGTATAAATGTTTATGGTTGGATAAATCGTAGATAATTGGGGTGAAGGGATTGGAACTAAGTTGAGATTAGTGCAGCTGGCGAGAATGAATAGAAAACAAATAAGGAAAGTGACTCTAATATTTGGGTTTTTGGTATTCAAGTATCCTCTAATAATTATCCACATAACATCATTATAGAAGCAGAAAACCTAACGGATGAGCTCACCCGTCGCCGGGTTTTGTTATTCCTGTCCTATATCCCAAGACGCCCACCTTAACCGGCAGTCGGGTGGAGAGTGGGTTAGGTGGCGTTTTACATTCCATCGATATGATCTCTTAAAAGGATGGTAATCTACTTGACAAGATTCAATACGGAAGCGATGTCTTCTGTTATCATTATTCTTTTGCTTTTCTCAATGTTGAAGCTGGGACCTGCTTGCAGATAGGATGGAAAGGCTCTCTTATCTCGGAAATTGTACTCTTGCCCCCGAATTTTATAGGTAGAGCCAGCAGGGATCACCCTCTCTTCACCTGCTCTCTTAGCGATGTAGTTGAGAGCCTTAATCGCAACATCACCCATCAGCATATACGCTTTCACATTCGGAAATAGGGAAAGTTCCTTTTCCAGGATAACTGAACATTCTTTAATGGTGTCAGCCTTTATCCCGTATCCCGTTTTTCCACATTTTACAGCTGTGGTGAGATAAACACCCAGGTTGATAATATCCTGTATGGACGAGACATCCGCACCTGCATCGTTGAATACTTGAACTGTGGTTTGCTGAAACGAGGGATCTCCCTTTGCATAGTAATAGTCATCAGGATTTGCAGGTGCAGCTTCCGAGATTAGTACAATGGAAATCGTATCTGGTTTGACATCAATACTAGGGACAATGTAGCTCTCATTATTTACATCAGCACACGGAAACAATTCACATCTCAAACATTCATTCACTCGCATTATTCTATCTCCTTTTACATCTTCCCTGTGCCTTTCTCGCCACCTAATGGATTTGAGCTCAGCCGCAGCCGGGTGGGATTTTAATGATTATAGACCTAAAACTAATGATTGTAAAAAGCGGCCGATTCCCCACGCCAGAGGCGGTCAGGTGCAGCGTGGGTTATACGTGATTTACCAGTAAAAGGTTATTCAATGAACAGTGCCATTTCGATGAGGTCATCAAATTTTCCATCAAGTTTGCGAGCGTTCTTTTTAACACCCTCAACTTGGAATCCCAATTTTTTATAAAGATTGATAGCTGGAACGTTTGAAGCTAGTACGTCTAGTTCAATCCGTTCTAAACCTATTTGCTTTGCAATGTTCATTGTTTGTTCAGACAGTTTTAGCCCTATTCCTTGTCTTCGAAAATCTTTGAGAACTCCCATCCCAAGCCGTCCACAATGTTTAAATCCTTCTAATCCATTGGGCAAAATATCACACCATCCAACTACATCATCCCCTCTGATCGCAATAAGCTGAGGTACATTCTTAGAGATATTTGACAGAATAAACCTACGGGTAGATTCCAAATTTGGAGCTTCTACAAACGCCAGGTGCTTTCGCTCTCGGGCTACAGAATCAAGACAACGGTGATAATTCTCAATGTATGCTTCACTTATGTTTTCGATCTTAATATCACTCATAAGTTTTTTCCCCATTTATGTTCCTTGAAATATTATAGAAAAATTTTTAACGTATAACGGATGAGCTCAGCGGATCTGAGCGAAGTCGAAGAGTCCGCTGGAGCGGGGGTTAGGCGGCTAAGTTATTGTCACAGGATAATGTGTTAAAACTCAAATTTCTTTTGTGCAAAATAGCCATCCATCGCTAGTTCAATGTGCTTCTTTACAGGGATCAAAACAGCAATCCCTACAGCAATTGATATGAAATGCACTAGAGTTGATTGTTCACCAATTGTCTCTCCGATGTAGGTAACGAGAAGGTGTTCGGAGAGACTGTATATGAATATCAGGAGCCCTGCAAGGATGGAGTATAAAGAGCCTTTCTTGATTACTATTGTGATATCGAAAAGCCTATCCTTGATGATTGCCAGACCGATGATTGCATTAAAGATATCAACCAGGAACATCCCCAACGGCAATATAAATGCTGCATCTATTCCCATAGTTACAAGGGCCTTAACGATTGCAAAGGTAAGAGCTAAGAAACCTGAAATTATATATGTATAATGTGCTCGTTCCAAACGGGAAGCCGCTCTTTTTGCTCCTTTGATTAACAACCAACATGCTGATAGATTGATTCCGAACCAGAAAATGAAAACCAATGGATCTAAAATGCTGGGCGCAACCCTGAATATATTACCCCAATCGTATTCATAGATTCCATCAATCTTATATACTATACCCATAATGATTGGCATCCACATAGCACCAGTCAATCCCCATACCAGGGTAACAGCCCATTTGATTGGCCTTCCTGTGAATTGATTAGCAAAATGAAAGATCAGGGCTGGTATGAAACTGCATGGCAAAATAGCGATGCGGCCGATAAATTCCAATTCTACTAAATGCTTGTTTCTAATCATTAAGAGAAATATGCCCAAATCCCAGATCGCACAAATGAGTAGGAAGGCTGAAAAGAGATAATGATATGTCTTTCTGCCGCGCAAGAGTACCAAATATAGGATCGTGCTGGTTAGAAGAAAACCAAAACCAGACTCAATGGCAGTAATAATCACGATAGGTGTAGGCATTTGATTTCCTTTCTGTGTGATTGTCCTGTCACCTTAGTGGGCAAATCTCAATATAATAGCCGCCTAACGGATGAGCTCACCCGCAGCCGGGTGTGTATAAGTTGATTATAGAACCAAAACCAATAAGGGAGGTAACGATCAAAAAGCGGGCGTGACAGGCTGTCGGGTGGAGCGGGGGTTAGGCATTCTACGTGAAATGTCCAAACAAGCTACTAAACATTGAACCGCCCACCCCGGGGAATTGGTTAGTATAAAGTATTTCCAGCTCTCTCAACCGCTTCAAGACAATATCTTCTGTCTTGTTCATCCTGGATGCGCTGGCAGAATGAATGATCTTGATGATTGACAGCGAGATACTCAAAACACCGTTCAGCGACGCCTTCCCGCCAGCCTTCAGTCAGGAACTCAGTGAAACATTGTTCCTCGCGGGATATGGACCAAGCTCGACACCGGTCCTGATACAAATCAACAGCGCTTGATTGAGGATCATAATCCAATTCTTTAATGTGAGAACACAGTTCAGGGTTGAGATGCCTGTGGGCAAGAGCATCAATGCAATGATGGCGCATATCATATGCATCATCTTTATCAGGAGCTGAAAGCCCCATGCAGCCTTCGATGGCACTAAACTGCGCGTGACTTTTTCCGACACAATAGGGCCGAATATATTTGGGCATTGCGATGGAATCACCACCAATCTGAGGCATGATCAGGAGACGACACCATACCGAAGTTTTCGTAAACTTGGAGGTTTGAAATGCAAATTCTGGACTTACAGCCGATCCGCAAGCCAGAATAGCAAACAATAATATTGTTGTTGAAATAAAGATCTTTAGGGTTCTGCTCTTTTGTTCAGATAAATGTTTCATTTAATCCGCCTAACGGATGAGCTCAGCGGCGCGACCCCCAGCGTCCGTTGCAGCAAGGGTTAGGCTGAATTTTGGATAACATATCGTAACAAGTTTCACAATTTTTCATACTAAACATAATGAAAAACGAGATCAACCTATGAATCAGTCGAACGCAAGAAGATATTGAAATTAGAACAAATGCTGATCAATCCATTGCTGGTAACTTCTTGACATAGTTATCATTGGATCCGCAAAGATCAATAACACCTAATTCCAAATAGTGCCCTCGTACTTCAACTTGATCTCCACGCTCAATAGCCTGGAGGCTCGCTCCAAGTTCTTGATTTACACAATTGTAATAAACATCGATGTAAAGTTGATCATGGACTAATGTGAAGGAACAATCGCCGTTTAGTTCCTGACACTCAGGATCGATATCCACCACCTCACCAGATATAACAACCACGTCTTCTGATCCAACTGGAGTT
Source organism: Anaerolineales bacterium (assembly GCA_049644685.1). Taxonomy (GTDB): domain Bacteria; phylum Chloroflexota; class Anaerolineae; order Anaerolineales; family UBA11858; genus B10-G9. Next base: position 2,006 of record JBARSJ010000105.1, on the reverse strand, counting down.
AGAGCGTTTGATATGGCGGTCTTGTAAACCTCACCATGGCCTTGGAGATCATCTAGTGTGTCTCCAATAAAAGGACTACAGGTTAATTGGACAATAGATAAAATCAAGATTGATAGGTTGTACGCTTTAGAACGTGCACCAATTCCTGAGAACATGGTCATTGCTCGAGTTACTCCAACTAAGTTTCAGCTCTTATTCAGCCTAACGATTACATAACCTGCTCGCCGAGTTTGCAATCCGACACTATCTGATTATAGTCAAAGTTTGCATTTTTCGCGCAGCTTACTGGAGCCGAAGGCGAGTCTGGTTCATGTTGCGTTGGGCCGTATTCAATCATCTTTTTGGGCCAATCGTTTTTCGATTTCTTTAGAAGTCTTTGTAATTGATAGGCCTCCAAGTGCCGTGCAGCGAAAAGCTGAGGGGAGCATCTTACCAACTTCGTCCATTGTTTGAATCACTTCATCGAGAGGGATGACTGGGTCATAATTGGCCAGGGCCATATTAGCACAAGCCAGGGCATTGCTGGCAGCCAGCACGTTTTTGCCTAGGCAGGGCACCTCCACCCGGTTGGCGACCGGGTCACAGATCATACCAAGTATATTTTGGAGCGCCATAGAGGCCGCATTGACTGCCTGATGGGTTGACCCACCCGCCAGATTAACTAGTGCCGCGGCGGCCATCCCTGATCCAGCTCCGCATTCAGCCTGGCATCCACCGATCTCAGCAGCAAAAGTCGCATGAGCAGAGATAAATACGCCAATAATTCCACCAGCAAGCATGGCCCGCGTCATGTCATTCTTTGAAAGACCCAATGCGCTGGCAGTGCCGATGCACGCGCCTGGTAACCCACCGCAAGCCCCGGCCGTCGGTGCCGCAACGATCAAACCCATCGCGCTCTTCGATTCCATCAAGGCGGTTGTATACAGAATGATCTGATTTAACACACCTCCGTCGATCAATTGACGATTTTCCATCTGAGTCTGGAATTTACCGGATTGATAACCCAGAATCCGGTCGGCATAATCTGTGCCTGCGAGGCCTGCATGAATAGCATTCTGCATAATGTCTGTAACATCTGTCATCTTTTGAATTACCTGTTCATCGGTGATAGCCCCTCTTGAACGCTCATAATGAACAGCTAATTCCCATAAATCGAGATTTTTATTGCGGTTATATGTCAACATCTCCGCACAGGTGATAAACGGGACTTCAATTCCCCGGAATGACATAACCGGGAGTACGGGCATGATTTGTTTGATGGATTGGATATCGAAACTGGAGTGCAATTCGGAGATCGTTTCCTGACCTAAAAATCCCTGAGACTTGATCTCAACCAACTGAGCAGCCTCACCACGCAAGATATGAATTTCATCAGCCGAGATATTCTCATGTAAGTGGTCCAGCAACCGATCCTGATCAGATTCGAAATAAATAAGGGTTTCGTAGTAGTCACCCGCTATTGAAACTTTGACACCATCGATCTCAATCACTTCAATAATGCCTCCCCCGGTAGATATAGCAGTTATTGTGTGCGTTTCACTGGAATTGGTGACCGTCATTTTGTATGTATTAGGGTGGTCGGTGTCTATGGGGGTAATTACGATTTTTACGTTGATACCTGCTTCTTGAATCGCCTTTGGAGAATCCGCCAACCGTTCATCAGAAGCATCCCACCCCAAGAGACCACCAAATAACCCCATATCCGAGCCTTGACTTTCATGCGTGGTCGCCAGCGAGCCACCCGGATCAAATTCGATGAGTACCTCTTTGATTTCCCTGTCCATCAAGTCTCGGACCATATTACCAATCCGTACAGCGGCAGCACAATGAGAACTGGAAGGCCCACGCATGACGGGGCCAATCACATCATTGAAAATACTTGGGTAGGTTTGGGACGAGTTGCTCAAAACTAGTTTCCTTTCTTACACTCAGATTAAAACATCAATGTACCGAGTTATTAATGGAAAATACAATTTGCGGCCCAACGGATGAGCTCACCTGGCGCC
>JBARSJ010000104.1:0-10480 GCA_049644685.1 Anaerolineales bacterium | reverse complement strand
CCACCCAACCAGAAGGACCAGGTTTTACCACCCAGGAGCAGGAGGATGCTGATTACGACGGCAGGTATACACAGCGCGTAAACGATCCATCCAAATTTTATGGTATAGGTTTCAAAGAAGGGTTTGCGAAGGGCAAAATGAACGATGAGGATAATTTGCAGGAAAAATGCCCAGATGACAAACAGAGTATCCAGCTTATCCAGCCCAAACATTAATTCACCTCCTGAAAGCTAGTGGAATGATTCTTATGATAGATAAATGAGAGTGTATTCTCAACTAAACTCATCCCCCTGGTATTCGGGGGAGGAAATTCTTTGTGATTGTCCGGGTTAATTTTTCCTTCAGGTCTAAATCTGGATTAAATTCCCTGGGTTCCAGGTCAGTGCAGGAAGGATCAAATAGATACTCATCACGCCATTTATGATGGTTTTCTGCCAGCTCTTTGATGCTCTGCCCGATATATTCTACTTCCTCATCGGTCATGGTTGGATGAAGTGAAACCCGGATCCAACCCGGTTTTTCAGTTAAATCTCCCTGATCGATAAGGTCCGTGATCTGCCTGGATTGACTCTGGTCAATATTCAGCAGGTAATGACCGTAGGTGCCGGCGCAAGAACATCCCCCCCGGCATTGAATGCCGAATTTGTCATTTAGTAATTTCACGCCCAGGTTGTAATGCAGATCGTTTATATAGAAAGAGATCACGGGGAACCGCTCCCGGTGTTGGGGGGCGAGAATATTTAAGTTGGGGATCCCGGAAATTTTCTCCCAGAATAACTCCAGAAGGTGGTGTTCACGAGCCAGAATATTGGGGATACCCATCTCGTTTTTGAGGGTGATACACATCGCAGCCTTGATCGTTTGCAGAAATGCGGGAGTTCCGCCATCTTCCCGGGCTTCTATATCATCAATATATTTATGTCCTCCCCAGGGATTAGTCCAATCCACAGTGCCGCCGCCCGGGTTGTCCGGGATCTCCCTCTGATACAAGTCCCGATTAAATATCAAAACGCCTGTAGAGCCGGGACCCCCCAAAAATTTATGGGGTGAGAAAAAAATCGCATCCAGGTCTGCTCCTTCCATTTCCGGATGCATGTTCATCTTGGTGTAGGGCGCAGAATAGGCAAAATCGACAAAGCAGTATCCACCTGCCTCGTGCATCATCTGCGCAATTTGATGGATTGGGGTTGAAATTCCAGTGACATTAGAGCAGGCTGAGATGGAAGCAATTTTTAAAGGTCGGTCTATATACTTCTGGAGAAGGTCCTTGAGGGAATTAAGGTCAACCAGCCCATCCGCGGTTGGTTGAATGATCTCAACCGTAGCGATTGTTTCCAACCAGCTGGTATGGTTTGAGTGATGCTCCATATGGGTGAGAAATACTACAGGACATTCGTCCTCCGGGAGCACCTGGTCCAATTCTTCATTTACTCTGAAGCCGAGTATACGCTGGAATTTGTTGATCAAACCAGTCATCCCAGAACACCCGGTAATAATCAGGTCTTCTGAATCGGCATTGACGTGGTCTTTGATGACCCCCTGGGCAGTATGGTAAGTGTGTGTCATCGCCATGCCGGAAGTGCTGGTCTCGGTATGGGTGTTGGCTACCAGGGGCATGATTTCTTCCTGGATCCTGGTTTCGATGGGCGAGTAATTACGGCCGCTTGCCGCCCAATCCGCATAGACTAATTTTCTGGTTTCTCTATCTGGAGAAAGCAGATCGATGTCTATGCCGATAATTCCCTTTCTGAACTTTAAGAAGTGTTTGTCCATGTCAGTTTTCCTGGTTGGTGACTAACGAGTTGAGGAAGTTAGTTGATTCTATCGAAGATCAAGTCCTGGTTCCGGGAAGCCTTTTGAAGAAAGATTTTTGCCTGCCTGGGTGACTCGAGCCGGATGAAATGTATTTCTTTGAATTCGTCCGCTTCCATGTATCCGGCAAACTTTTTTCTGTTGCGCCGATAAGTTTTTAGGGTCCAGAGTACTATTGAATCCCGGCTGAACAGCTTTCCCAGCGTTTCCCTGTTCCCCGTTCCTGGCCAGAATTCTTCCCTGGTGAGTATGCGGGTGAAAGCCCGGGTGACCGCTTGAAACAGAGTGCGTAAAAAACTGAAATCCAGCCAGATAACAATATCGATATTATCCCATTTAATAGGAATAGTTCTGGTGTAGTTACCATCCAGGACCCAATTTTCTCCATCCAAAGCTGAGGTTAATTTTGAATATAGCTCTTTATCCTCGGGGAAAGTCCAATCCGGACCCCAGAAGACAGCATCCATTTCCAGAAAAGGCAGGGATAGACTCTCAGCTAATTTTCTAGCGAAGGTGGTTTTTCCGCTGCCGCTGGTTCCGATTATGTTAATTTTCACCAATCCCTGGCCTTCGAGGATTATTTTTACTCCGGTTGTTAAACTCCACAATCTCTTATTCTAACTTAAACCAGGTGAGTAAGGATAATTGGTGAACTGAAAGCCCGGTACAGAACCGGGAATAAAAATGCGCTTCACGCGCCAGGGGTTTATGAGAAAACCCCGACCGCGTGAGCGCATTAAAAGAACCTTTAACTTACTACCTTAAGGTTTCCACACCTCCCACACCTTGCCTACCAAATCCGGGCCAGGTGAAAGGGTTGTTTCTCCGGGCTGCCAACCGGAAGGTGTCACCTCACCGGTTTTAACGACATGCTGGAATGCCTTAACCTGCCTGAGCAGTTCGTCCGGATTTCGTCCAACTTCCGGAGTCAGCACTTCCATCGCCCGGATCACAAAGTCGGGATCAATGATGAAACGCCCCCGGATATCCACTCCGGCTGCTTCATCATAGACACCATAGACGGTGCCGATTTTTCCTCCGCCGTCGGAAAGCATGGGGAAAGGCACTCCTCCTTCAACCATCTTGGAGAGCTCTTCTTCCTGCCAGATCTTATGAACAAAGCGGCTGTCTGTGCTTAGGGAGAGAACTTCAACGCCCAGGGCTTGAAAATCTTTGTAGAGGGCAGCGACCGCTGCCAATTCTGTCGGTCAAACGAAAGTAAAATCCCCCGGATAAAAACATAATATAATCCATTTGCCTTTGTAGTCAGAGAGTTTAACTGGTTTAAACCCTTCTCCAGCGATAAAAGCACTGGCTTCAAAATCAATAGCTTCTTTCCCAACACGCGCTAACACTTTATTCACCTCCTGTGAGATGGACCCAGCCGCACCTGAGGCAGCTGGTTCACCTACTGGCAGCAGCGGACCGCCTGCAGGTTTGACACATCCGTCTGTTAGATTGGACATTCTTTCTCCTTTTTGCTCAGATACGGAGAGATATTTGACTTGGTTAATTATACTATCGGACAGTTTATGTGACGGTATTAACAGTTGAATGTTTCAGGTTAGATGGTTGGTTAAGATCCACTGACCGAGGACTGGAGACCGGGACCGGATTAAAAACAACAGTCCCACTCAAGTGGGACTTATCCTCAGCCCTGAAATTCCTCCAGGCTCTTCTCTCCTTGATATAATCAATCCTATATGTTAAGAAAACGCTACCGTAAGATCCTTTTCTTTTTCGCCCTGGTTCTCCTCAGGATAGCCTTCTGGGATATTTTCCTATCTAAAATAGGTTTGAGAAAAATATCCAATCGAGATCGCACTCGGCGCTATGTGGACGCGGCTCACCGCTACCGTTTATTAGCGATCCAGATGGGTGGCATTTTGATCAAGGTTGGACAGTTCCTCTCTGCCCGGGTGGATATGCTGCCCGCAGAAGTGACTGATGAGTTAAGCGGTCTTCAAGATCAGGTGCCCGAGGAAGATTTTCAGCGGGTCCGAGAGCTGGCAGAAGCGGAACTGGGCGAATCTCTGGAAGACAGTTTTGCTGAATTTGAAAAAGCACCCCTGGCCTCCGCATCCCTGGGACAGGTGCACAGGGCGACCTTAAAACCCGAGGATGCACTGAGAGGCGAAGATTCCAATGAAATTAACCAGGTTGTTGTAAAGATACAGCGTCCCGATATCGAAACGATTATCGAGATTGACTTATCCGCATTTCGGATTGTGACCGGCTGGCTTCAGCGTTATAAACCCATTCAAAAGAGAGTGGACCTGCCAGCGTTGATGGAGGAGTTTTCCACAATATTAGGCCAGGAAATTGATTACATCAATGAAGGGGAAAACGCTGAAAAATTCTGGGAGTTTTATCGGGATACTCCAGGTATAAAGATCCCCCGGGTTATCTGGAATAAGACCACCAAAAAAGTCCTGGTCCTGGAAGATGTGTATGCTATTAAGATAACTGATTACAGGGAGATCAAAGAAGTTGGAGTGGATTTGAACGAAGTGGCCCTGCGCTTATTTTCCAGCTATATGGAGCAGATCTTTGAGAAGGAATTTTTCCACGCTGATCCGCATCCTGGCAATCTATTTGTGATTCCGCCTGAGGATACACCCGAAGGCTCCTGGCAGCTGGCTTATGTGGATTTTGGCATGGTAGGCTACGTGCCCGCCAGTGCCCGGGATGGGCTCAGGGAAGCGGTGATCGCAGTCGGAACCCAGAACGCAGCCCGGCTTGTACAGGCTTATGAACAATTGGGCTTTTTACTGCCGGGAGCAGACCTTGAGCTGATTGAACAGATGGAAGCTAAAGCCTTTGAACGGTTCTGGGGCAAAAGCATGGCAGAACTGAAGGACATTGATCACCGGGAATTCATGGAGTTTGGACATGAATTCCGGGACCTGATGTATGAAATGCCTTTTCAGATTCCCCAGGACTTACTGCTTTTAGGCCGCACAGTGGCCATTCTTTCAGGGATGTGTACCGGGCTGGATCCCGGATTTAACGTCTGGGAAAATGTCCGACCCTATGCGGAGGATCTAGTTAAATCAGAAGTAACAGGAAACTGGGAGCTATGGTGGGGGGAAATAGAAATCCTACTTCGTTCCTTGATTGCCATACCCCGGCGGATGGACACTGTATTGGGGCAAATGGAGCGGGGGGAACTGCAAGTCCAGGCGCCCGAACTCCAGGGGCAGCTGGAGGGGATTGAAAAGAACCTGCAGGGACTGACCGGGGCAATCCTTTTTGCGGCGTTATTTATTGGCGGGATGCAGTTGGTCCTGGCAGGTTACTCCCTGCCAGGGTTTATCCTTCTGGGCAGCGCTTTGATCCCCCTGCTGGTAATTCTATTTAAATAATTCGGGTACCGGAGGTTTATTCCTCTTCTTCTTCGAATTTTTCCAGAGCGGCATCGATCAGGCTTCGCAGTCCTTTTAAGACTTCCTGCTGGGCTGACTGGCGGTGTTCCTTCACTTCGGGCGGGAACATTGCGTCAAGTCCCTTCTTAAACTCATCTTTGGCGGTGCCAAAGTGATCCTTGGCTTCCTGGGGTACAGCTCCCGGTTTGGGGGTTTTGGTTTCTTCAGTCATGTTTTAGCTCCTTTTTTATTTGGTCCCTTAAAGGTATTATGGCATGCCTGTAAGGGGTGGTCAAGGATTTTGGCAGTTGAGGTCCTTCAGAGGATTTTTCTCTCCACTGAATATACGGAAAAACCAGAGAGTATGCTGCAGTGATTGGGGAAAGAACACTGAAAACGAAACCACTAATACTTACTAGTTATCAGTAATCAGATTTATTGCAGGAAGGTCTATATATTAGGTTTGATCATTACGGACAAACTCTTCGAATTCTTCCGGGATTTGAAGTTCAAATTTTTCACACAGCAGTTTCACATCCTGATAATCGTTCTCATCCAGTTCATAGCCGGAATGGAATTTCACCAGAATGTCTGGGGGAATGCACCGCACCGGTAGATCGCCTATGATTCCAGAGCCCTGGAGAGATTCAAGGGGATATTTAACGCCAAAGATGTTATTGCCTTCACCATCAAAGGTGCAGGAGTGTAAGTCGATGAGATGACCCTGGTTATCACCGAGGACAAAATTGCATTCCCAACTATCGTCGCGGGGAACTTCTTGATAGCCTAAAGCCTCGAACAAAGACCTGATCTTAGGTACGTCTTCATGGAAGACAGCCAGGTCAAGATCTTCATGGGGGCGGGTTTGTTCTCCGAGTAATGCGTCCACAGCCCAGCCGCCGTCAATGATGATCTCAATCCCGTTCTGGTTTAAGAGCTGGATGACCTTTAACACATCCTCCGCAGTCATTTCAGCCTGATTTTCTACCATAATGTTTCTTTCCTGCGATTACCAGCATTCATCGAGGACCGAAAAAAGGGACAAGCCAACTTCTGCCAGCTCCCCGACAATCCGATATTAAGGCTGAATCCAGTCCATGATGAAATTTACAGAATCTGGGAACTGTAAATCATCGATGGCTTTGGTCCTCAAGTCCTTGATACCTATGATCTGCAGCCCAATTTCGCCTTCCAGGGTTGTGCGAATGTAGGCCAGGCTCTGGCTATCTAGACCCCAAACGGGATTTAGGCCCGCATCAATGTACATTTCCTGGCTGCCGTCCGGGCGCAGGATCCAAAGATTGGGTTCCCGCCCGACAGCGGGTTCCTCACCGAAGGTGACATAAGCAATCCAATTCCCATCCGGGCTCCAGGAGACATAATGGGGGACCATACCCCCTCCCTGCACAGTGTAGACATGGATCACGATTGCTGTGTGTTCCTGCAGGTCAAAGATTGCCAGACCAATCGCGTAAACTCCATCTCCATTTAAGTCGCCGGCCACTTTCCAGGCCAGGTAGCGTCCATCCGGCGAGAAAGCGGGTTGGTAGATTTTCTCAACATTTAAGCCATAATCCACGGGATCGAATACTTCCAGATCACCGGACCAATGATAAATGATCCCATCTTGTCCAAATCCCCCATAGGCAATGGATTCCCCAGTGGGTGAGAAAGCAGTTGGTCCCCCGCGATTTTCATCAAGCACCCGATATCCTGAACCATCCAGGTTAACAATCGTGGGCAATTGGTTGTTCATCATCCCGGTTTCTTCCCCAGATTCGAAGAAAACGATCTCGGGGTGAGCTGGCCACCATTGGGGAAAAATTTCATCTCGATCTGATGTCTGAGTCAGATTGTGTTCTTGCCCGCTTTCCAGATCCAATAGCCAGATATCGCTTTTGTAATTGGATGGATCCTCACGGGCGAAAAGAACTTGATCGCGGGTTTCGCTGAGCTGGGCATGGGGTTGATCCACGAGGCTAACAACCTGACCGTTAACGTCCACATAGAAAGTCTCGCTTGGACTGCTCAAAACCAACCCGGACGCCATATGAGCTGGTTCCTGCGGAGTCGGGAGTTCATCAGCAACCGCCAACGTTGCTTCAGGCAAGGTTGTTTGAGGGATAACTTGTGTTTCTATTCCCTCAAGATCATTTTCTACTCGCCCGCAAGCTGCACCGATCGCCACACTTATAATTAGAATCGGGATGATCCATACCCGTGCCTTTATGTATTTTTTACCCATTTTCAACTCCTAAAGATGAATTTGTATATGATTCTCAAATGAGTTCAAGAATTTTACACCCATTTATGGATTTTGGTTTTGAGTTACTACTAACAAATTACCACACCTGCGGAAGGCAGTGATGTGATTTACCAATTGTTATTTATTACATTTTCTTATAGCTGTTCATCGATGTTAATTCTCCCCGCGGCAGGCGGTTACCTTTTAATCTGATCATTTCCCGGCAGACTAAGGCTGGGAAAGTTCTTTTATTAACTGGTGCAAGGCAGACTCGACAGCTGGATTCTTAGGCAGAGGATCCAGCGATGCAGCTGCGGGTATGATGTAGTCGTTGAGCAGGTTCTGAGGGATATAGAAATCACTATCACTCAGATCGCTGGTGAAAACCACAACCAACTCCTTCTCAGGGACGACAAAGATAAACTGGCCGGCATAGCCGAGAGCCAGATAGATGCCAGAATCATCTACCCACCACTGGTATCCATAGCCATCCTCTAAGGTGGCAGAGATGTGTTTCCGGGTGGAGTCCTCAACCCAGGCGGTGGGAACAATTTGCTCCCCATCCCATACCCCGCCACCCAGATACAAGTAGCCAATCTTTGCCATGTCTGTCGGCAACATTCTCAGCTCACCCCAACCGATATTAATTCCCTGAGGGTTGGTTGGCCAGCTTAGATCAGTGATCCCCAGGGGAGCAAAAAGATTAATCTCAGCAAATTCATTTGAACTCAACCCGGTGATTTCGGTGATGATAGCCGATAAAAGAAACGAGGCTCCGTTGCAATATTCGAACTTTGTTCCCGGTGTTTCCTCCATGGGCAGATCCAGCATAAATTGAACCCAGTCATCGCTCTCCCTCAGATCATTGAGTCCGCTCCAGCGATAAAGGTAGGAATCTCTGCATTTAAATCCTGATGTCATAGTCAGTAGGTTCTCCAGGGTCAGGGCTTTTTTATCTGAGTCAAGATTGCTGGCGGTCCGGTCAGGAAAGAATTCCAGGACAGGTGTCTGAACATCCTCGATAAAACCCTGGTCAAGGGCAATGCCAATCAGGATGGAAACGATGCTCTTGGTGCAGGAATGAATAATATGTTTTGTATCCTGGGTGTAAGGATAGACAGACGCATCCAGGACCAGGTAGCCATTGCGGATTACTGTGATGCTGTCTATGTTGTAGTTCTGATTTTGAACCGTTTCCAGCATGGCTTCCAGGACCCGGGAGTCCATTCCCTGGGATTCAGGGGTGGATGTTTGCCACCCGCCTGTGGGCCATTCGGCTGTGGTTATCTGGGGAAGGTCAGGTTCCCGGGTTGTGTCCCCCTGACTGCATCCTGAGAGGAGGACCATGATCCCCAGGATGGCCAGAGTAAAACGAAAATGAAAGGATTTCAAAGTTCCTCCTCTGGAAAAATGGTGAGAGTCTAAAGGCTGGATCGCCGGTATTACCTTTGAAAACTATCAGGTATCGATCATTTTTCCAAATTTGCTTAAGCTATAAATCTTAGTGTTTCAGGCGAAAAAAAGCGCTGAATAGAATGTCAGTTCGACAGATCAAGAAGCATCCACGTCTCCGGGGAGAATATCCGTGTTTCAGGCAAACCTCCCGGTGCTGGCTGAATGGTATCATCTGCGAGATCAAGTGGCAAAAAGACCCGTTGTTCTGGTTCGGAGGAGCGCATAAAAGCGACTGCCAGGGAGAGATTTTCAGCTGTAATCTTGATTTGATATTCCAGCTCATTTGGTGTTCCCCTACGAGAATTGGCTGCCAGCCAGCCTTCCTGTTCAAGGAAGGCACTTCTCTCAGCTTGAGATACCTCGCTGTTATCCGTTGCCCGGCATTGCCAATGAAAATCCTGGGTTTTCAACCAGCCGTTTTCAGCTGACTGATAAACGGCTGTCCCCAATGCTGCTGATGAATGGTGAATGATAACCTTTTCATTTTCATTGATATAGATGTTGGCAGCAATCATCTCTTCTGTTGTACCGCGAATGGCGAGATAAAGATATTCCCCATCGTGCATGGTTAAAAGCTCACTGCCATCTGCGAAGATTTCTATCCGAGCAGCGTCCCATTCAAGGGGGTTGATTACCCCATCAATTGTGACAGTAGTTCCTTGGGGAATCGTTAACAATTGTCGTTCAGGGGATGATGGCTGGCTGCATCCCGAGAGGAGGACCATGATTCCCAGGAAGGCTAGAGTAAAACGAAAATGAAAGGATTTCAAAGTTCCTCCTCTGTGATAAGTTTTCAGGATCGCCACGGCGGTAATTTGACGCCCTTCCAAAAAACAGCTTGAGGGTGATAAACGAACGAAGGGGGAGACTAGTTTTGTTTTTTGCCAGGGTATCCTTCACGTTTCCTGGCAGCCAGGGATATTTTTCCACTCGGTCCATCTCCCCGGGCCACGGAAACACCCACGTTGCTCCCGGCAGTGGCCACAATTTCTGCTGCATCCTTGTGAGTGAACCCAGGACAGAGCAGCACAGAATCGATATTTTTATTCTTAACGTAGTCCTGGCAAACCTCAACCGCTTCTGCCTGATTCTTCACCACAACTGTGAACAGCTGATACATACCGGTATCGATTTGATTGTGATGGATCTCTTTATCCGCATCAGGTGCGTGAGCAAGAAAGAGTACCTTGAATGCCATGCTTTACCTCCGGTGTACAGTAATCAGTGATCAGTGTTCAGTTTTCCCATTCTTCCCATCAGTTTCTAGATAGGTAACCAGTTCTTCGCTTTCCCTTCCAGCTGGAAGGGGATTTGAGAGTAGATGTCATTCCTGATTGGACCTATCCCCTTGCCCCTTTCCTTCAATCCTTTAGGATACGGTTTCCTGGAAGGAAACCGTATCCTGCATAAGGCAGCGGGTGCAGTTGGCGATGAAATGAGGAATTATTTTACAGATAACTCAATTACACTTTGTTTGTGAGGGAACTTTCCGTCTATTCCTGAGTAGAACTCTCGAATGATCTCAAAATCTGCCTGAATATCACCGGTGGGTTTTATGCTGGGACCAAGCCCACAGACCTTGTTCTTATAATCAATATAGGCC
>JBARSJ010000103.1:0-4025 GCA_049644685.1 Anaerolineales bacterium | reverse complement strand
TAACCTGTATATTTGCCCCCTTCCTTTGGCGCTATCAAATCAACAGAAATCTCTATCAACGTACCGGGAGGAACAGGTATAGAAACCATCTGTTGGCTGTCAGGTCCTGACATTTTTGCCCCGGAATAAAAATAGATTTTGTAATCACTGTTCCAGGTGCAGGTTCCATCATTTTGTAATCGCCAGGTTTTTGTAAATTTGGCTCCCGGTTCTAATTCAGTCCCATCAGGAATAGTGACATCGGCCACGAAACCGGCAACATCACAACCGTCAGGGGACTCGGTCGCTAAGCTGTCCGTAGCTGTTGGAGATTGGGTTTCAGTTATGGTGCTGGTGGGTTCAAGGGTTGCAGTTTCACTGGGCATGGGTGATGCTGTGGACGTGTTTGGAGGAACAACCTCGGATTCAATCAATCCCGCACTAGCTGTCAATTTCAGATCCGCTCTAGAGATGGGATTATTGTTGCCGAACAACCGGACAGCAAACAGGATTATCAGGACAATTAATGAACCGCCCAGGAGAATAAAGGGAACAAAAAGAAATCGTTTCATAAAAATTTCTCTGGTAATAATATTAGTTTTATATCACGGGGATTGCCCAATGATATTTGGAATTATCCTTCATTTTGTCCAGATACTCAATAGCAGAAACGGCACATTATTCGCAAGTTAATTATGGAATTTGTAAATTGTCCTGTCCAGGAGACGGATATATCTTATATCTGCTACACAAACGGCGTGTCATCTCTGAACTCAAACGCATTATTTTCTTTAAGCATCCTGTCAAAATACCCATGCGCCATCGGCAGGCGGAGGAATAAACGAAAGATTGGATTCAAAATCAGGGGATAGCGCTCCGGGCTGGCGATTTGTTTCAATATAGAAGCTTCCAATTGACCGCTGGCTGCAAAGGTTGACCCCAGAGCATTCAGGTTTTCAAACAAATCTCGATTCATTTCCGCTGGCATGCGCCGGGTGCCTTCGCCATTGCCTTTCACAATAGTCCCTAAATAAGGCGAGCCCAGACGGGAAGCTAATTTCTCCAGGTAGCGTTCCACATAGCGGGAATGCAGCCCTTCTGGGAAGCCGGACTGCACCAGAAACCCAATAGGTGGATTTTTTTTCCTCTTAAGCAGCGGCTCCAACTCCTCGATGAAATCTTTCACTACCCCCGGCATGGCATCAGTGTAAAGCGGGAAACCCAGCCAGACACATTCAGCTTCCCGGAAAGCCTGGACCTGTTGATCGCGTTCCTTCACCCGGACCAAGTCATGAATCTCGTGCTCACCGCCAAAACCCTTCATAAATTCACTCAGCATAATGGGCGTATTGCCCTTTTTTCCGCGAGGTGAGCCGTTAAATACGGTGATCTTGCCGGGAGGAGATATTTTGGTTCCGGGGATCGGATCCAGCTTCCTCTGAAACAGGTGCCTCCCTTTTCGTGGATTAAGAATTTTTTCAACCAGCTCCTCAACTGGCAGCTCTGTGGTCTCAAGAAAATCCAGTTTTGATTTAAAATTCAACGCAGTCCGGGAAAAGATCTGAGTTATGATCTGCAAATCTGTTTCGTTAGTCTCAGATTCTCTTTCCACCAGCATGCCTACCCGCGGATAACGTTCATATCGTTTGAGATGATGGGCTTCGTTCTGGTCCACCACCATATAGGGGTGAATCAGTGGAAGATGTTTATCAAGGGCCATTTTCATCAGGGCGGTAGGAAAACCCATCTTCAGTGGTGCAGCCCAGAGCGTAAAATCCGAGTTGATCACCGCCCGATCCATCTCCTGGGAGGCATCATCCACCTTGCATAATCCGGGTGTCTTGACCCAGCAGTCAAAGCAGCCAATGCAGTATTTTAATGGCAGCTCTCGCAGATCAATCTGGGTCACTTGATGATTTTTCGTTTCCAAACCAGCTTTCAGCCGGACAATATAATCATCAAATGTAGGATTAACAGTATTTCCATTAAGAATAGTGATTATCATAGTTATCCCTTTATCCAATACCAATCAATTCTATCGCACTCTATTCAGAAGTGGAGTCAACAAATGAATAGTAACTCCATTAAGTAATTAGAGCAGATAAATTGTCCATCCTATAGAGAGGGTTATCAAAATTGGCGCGATCTGATGGATAACCAGCAGGAGTCTGGATTTCTCTTCCCGGATACTCATCACTGCACCAGTAGTAAACATGGCAATAACACAAACCACTACAACAGCAATGAGGAAGACTGCGTTAGTTGGGAATTTTGAAAGTGGATACATCTGGAATATTCTCACAGCGGTGAGGACTACAGCACCCAAAGCAATCAATTTATGAATGTTAAAAAGAAGCCCGTTGTACGGTTTTCCTTTCCGGCTGACCCAGTACCCAAAACCCACCGTGAGGATAAACAGGATTCCTGGAGCAATAAAGCTAAGTGTGACGCTCATTACAAACTCCTAAATAAAGGTCTTATTTAAAAGTGATCCATAGATAATTATACGGAGATAATAATCAAAGGTTGCGGGATAATTGTTACCTAAATATGTCACTATACGGCTTGAGAATCAAACAATAAAATCTTAGCTACAGGTGATTCTTTTCTCGGTACCTGATCTGGAAATTTTAAATAAAAAATACCCCGGGATGATATCCCGGGGTATTTTTGTAAGGAGGTAGAAGTATTCTTAGAATCCCTTCATGGTGTTGCCCAGGAACAAAACTACATAGGCAACCAACAAAAAATAGAAGTAATAATCAGAGATAAAGGGTATGTCGAAATATCTTCCCAAGATGCCTAATACTGCCAGCACAACGGAAACATAAAAAACATTCTTAGTTGGGGGTGTGAGTTTCATTTGTTTCTCCTTTGAAATAAAATAAATATACCATTGACACCGTAATTAACAACTCTTATTCCAGAAAGTTACGGGCTGATTGTTCTCAAGAATGGAAAATCAATCTGCATTTGATATCACATATTGATTTTGTAAATCAGAGCAGACCTTAAAATTGACGGAATTTAGACCCCCTTGGCTCTGGATTTGGTTATCCTGCCAGACCGAAAATCATGGGGCTAAAATAAGGTATCAGCCAGATCGCCCAGACCAGGACACTGAATTTATGAAAGTTCTGGATGGCGTTTTCATTTTTTCTTTTCAGTACAACCGCCGCCCAGACAGCATGAATAAACATCAGGATAATGGCAACCAGGCCTGAAATACCATGGAGGTCAAATGCCATCCCCCCCACGAATTCCAACATCATCCCTGTTCCCCAGGTATCACAAATCAGTCCCAGGATAAAAAACACCAGGTGCCAGGGTTTTAACCTGCCTTGAATCCGTTCACTCCAAACCCCGATGGTATAAAAAAGAAGAGCTGCGGTGATAATGATGCTCGCTGTTGAATCCATTAATTCTCCTTAAAATTATTTGACAATACTCTCGAATATACCACAGCTCTTGCTCATCGATAGTCATAAGTTGGAGCACAAATTAGGGGAGATTGTCCCCCAATTATTTGCTAAACTATCCAATTGTCCCTGGCAACGCAATAAACTTTGGGGCTATCCTATCTTTAAA
The DNA here is from genome assembly GCA_049644685.1 of Anaerolineales bacterium. Lineage (GTDB taxonomy): Bacteria > Chloroflexota > Anaerolineae > Anaerolineales > UBA11858 > B10-G9. The sequence continues at coordinate 458 of JBARSJ010000103.1, read as the reverse complement.
TAAAAAAAACCGGAGCATTTTTCAATGCTCCGGTTTAGCTAAGAGGATGTTTTCTTTTTTGAAATTTAAGTTTCATCAAATTGCACGCTTAGAAGCGGTCATAGCCATTTCAGCACAACGGCATTGCAGTCGGCTGCCCCACTGGACCAGCCGGGACCCCAAGGCATCCAACATCCAAATGCTTATCTTGGTAAAATTCGATTCACATGGCTCTGAGACTGATTGAAACATTTGATATTGTGCAGCTTGGGCAATTTCAAGCTGTATGTGTGGTCTTTCTATATAATAGTCGTTCCTGGTAAACATGGTCTTTCTCCTTTTAGCATTATGATCAATTATTTCTTCAAGTACTGCATTCCATTTGTTACATTTTGCTTAGTGGTGAACTTCTATTTTGATCTCACCATTTTCCACCTCCAAAGCTTTAGTTAATCGCAAAGTAAAAATGCCGACACTGC
>JBARSJ010000102.1:0-23231 GCA_049644685.1 Anaerolineales bacterium | reverse complement strand
GATGATGATTTTAAAAAGGTGGCGAAGTTGTTCATTGGCTTTTCCGAGTTTTGTATAATCTGGAGTAATTGAATGCTTAACAAAGTCGCTGCGAGATTAAAAACAGTTTTCCGGGTTCTATTGTCTGGGGATGAAACGAAATTGTTGCGGGGAAATATCCCGGAACTCACTCCTGAGGAAATATTGGAAGTTAAAGAATTTTTTCCAATGCCAAAATTCTTCATATTTGGCCATGCTCGTTCAGGGACAACTCTCCTGGCACGACTGATTCGTCTCCATCCCGACATTCATTGCAATTGGCAGGCTCATTTTTTTACTCGTGAACCAACCCTGTATTCTCTTGTTGCAGATCCGGAAGTGAAGGAATGGTTGTCTGCCAGGAGTAATCGTTGGAACAGGGGAGGAGATTTATCTGCTCTGGTTATGAGGGCATCCAGTGATTTTATCCTGGAAAGTGAAGCCCGGCGTTTGGGGAAATCAGTTGTTGGTGATAAGAGCCCCAATAACCAGCTTAAAGGAAAATCTGTGTCACTGCTGCACGGGATCTACCCCGATGCTAAGCTCATTTTTATTGTTAGAGATGGCCGGGATACTGTTCTCTCCCACCGATTTCAAGGGTTTATTGATTTCCCGAATCGCCTTAAAAAGCGGGATCTCCGGATCAGGGAAGATTTTATTGAGGACCCAGGATCATTTTTGAAGGAAAATCAGTCAATATTCTCTCCAGGGCAGTTAATGAATGAAATGAAAAGATGGGTAGAAAATCTTGAAGAAACTGACTGTGTGGCTGATGACCTTTTTGGATCCGCCTATCTCCGATTGCGTTACGAAGATTTATTATCAGACTCTGTAAACACACTTGAAAAGGTTTGGTCCTTTCTGGGATTCTCGGAAATTGATCCCAAATTAAAAGAAGCTGTTATCTCTGAAATGATCAGGAATCCGGATAAGGAATGGCAAAAAGAACAAGCAAACGAGATGACGATAAATATCCAGAAAGGGAAATCAGGCTCCTGGAAGGATTTCTTTTCTGAGCAAGACCGGCTGTTGGCGAAACAAATCGCTGGGGAAACTTTGATAGAATGGGGCTATGAGAAGGATCTGGAATGGTAATTTTAAGCCAGGTGAAAGCGATAAAGATGAATAAGAGAAGGATATGAAGATATTAATCGCTGGTTTTGGCTCCATTGGGCGCCGGCATTTTCAGAATTTGCTTTCCCTGGGTGAAAAAGATATCCTCTTTTATCGGTCCCGAAAAAGCACGCTCCCGGATGAAACCTTATCCGGTTTTCGGGTGGAAAAAGATCTGGAAAAAGCCCTGGCCCAAAAACCTGATGCGGTAGTTGTTTCAAACCCGACTGCATTGCACTTGGATGTCGCAATTCCCGCTGCCCACCAGGGCTGTCATATCCTACTTGAAAAACCCATTTCCAATTCCATGGACAGGATTGATGAGCTCAAAAACGCTGTGAAAGAATCAGGCTCCAGGATTCTGGTTGGTTTTCAGTTCCGCTACCATCCCGGTTTATTGCAGATTAAAGAGTGGATCCAGCAGGACAAAATCGGCAGCATATATTTTGTCCGGGCGCATTGGGGTGAATATTTGCCGGATTGGCACCCCTGGGAGGATTACCACGATAGCTATAGTGCCCGTAAAGATCTGGGAGGAGGAGTTTTATTGACTCTCTCCCATCCGATTGATTATCTGCGCTGGATATTTGGAGAGTTCGCTTCAGTTTCAGCTAAGAAGGGTGGGCAGAATGTCCTGGGAATAGAAGTAGAAGAAATGGTTGAAACCACAGTGCGATTTCAGAATGGGATTTTGGGCGGAATGCATGTAAATTATCTCCAACGGCCGTCAGAACATTTCCTGGAAATAATCGGCAGCGAGGGCAGGATTTCCTGGAATTACCTATCCGGGGAGTTAAAGCTTTACCTGACAGAAGACCAGACCTGGAAGTCTTATCCATTAGCGGAGGATTTTTCCCGCAATGATTTGTTTTTAGCAGAGATGCGTCATTTTCTTCAAGTTGCTGGCGGTAAAATATCACCCGTATGTTCACTTGATGACGGGATTAAAGTTCAAAAGATACTCGCGGCGCTTTATATGGCAGCGGAGGATGGAACTACTGCCTCACTTCTATAGGTGAAGATCGTTTCGCTTCTGGAAGTATTGTTTTTATTCACGCAGCAAAGAGAGATAGTATGAAAAAACTTGAACCGCGAATTTTATTCCGAAACCTTGCAATTGAACTAATCATCTACGGCGGGTTGATCTTAGCCTATAATTTTTTAGTCCTTCGCTGGTTGAGTGATTGGTTGTTGTCAATATTTAATTCCAATCTGATTACTTATGCTCTATTTGCCTTGGGTTTGATAGTCATTCAGGGAGTATTTTTAGATTTTGTGACGTCGTTTTTAATGAAATACATAAAATTGGATCAATTTGGAATTAGGAGAATCCTGGATGTATTTTCCAATCGCTGATGTCACAATAAGCCCCATCCTGCTTATGGGCGTGGGGTTTTTAGTCGGTATTCTGGGCGGTTTCTTTGGTGTGGGTGGCGGGTTTTTAGCGGGTCCGATGATGTTTTGGACTGGTGTGCCCATGAATTTTGTTATCGGCACGGATCTAGCCCATATGACCGGGAAATCCATTGTTGCTGCCCGCAGACATCGCGCCCTGGGTCACGTGGATATAAAGCTGGGAATGTATATGGTTCTGGGGACGATAGTCGGTGTAGAGATTGGAGCCCGCTTTATTGAAGCACTCGAGGATACGGGAACTATTGATTTCACGATTGGTATTACTTACATCGTTATCCTAGTGTGTATCAGCATTTTTACAGCCTGGGAGAGTATTCGGGCGATCCAAATGGTCCGGACAGATCAAATTGACGTTCAGGAAGCTGTCGGTTTTAAAGGATTGACGAAGAGAATTCGGGCGGTAAATATTCCTCCCATGGTTTCATTTCCAGTCTCAGGAATCGAATCCATCTCAATCTGGATGGTTTTAGGCGTAGGTTTCTTTACCGGATTACTGGCAGGCAGCCTGGGTGTGGGTGGGGGATTTATCAGGATGCCAATGCTGATTTATGTTTTGGGCATTCCAACCCACGTCGCTGTTGGAACAGATCTATTCGAAATTATTTTCTCTTCCGCTTTTGGAACAATTACCCACGCCATTAAAGGAAATGTGGACATATTAATGGCTTTAGTTATGCATACAGGGGCAGCGATAGGTGCTCAAATAGGAGCAACAGCTACCCGATTCTTCGCCGGGCCAAAGATAAGATTGGCTTTTTCTTTTCTGCCATTGATCGGGGCAGTTCTGGTAGCCATCCGCCTGTTAGGCAGTGGAATTGTGCATTAAGGAGGATTACAAGATCTTATGAAGATATTGATCTATCTGGATAGTGAAAGGTATAACCATCCGCCAGTGATGATGGGAAGAATCATTGCCCGGGCAACCAAAGCCGAGCTGAATGTGTTGGTGGGTATCCCCAAAAATGGGCACCCGGAAAATGGGGAGGCTATAGCCGACCAGGTTAAAATCGACCTGGATGGACTATCTCCCCGTATATTCATTAAACTGGGCAGTCCTGGCGACATTATTAAGGAAGAATTGCTCCAGGAGGATTATCAGCTGTTGATTATAAATGCTGATCGGATAAGCCGCTTTAATAAAGCGATAGATGTGGATCCAATGTTAATCAAACAGTCAATCACCTCCATTTTATTAACCCAGAACACAAAACCAAAATTAGATAAGATACTATTATGTTCAGGATGTAAAGAGGATGATTTTTCGTTAATCACCCAGGGGGCAAAATTTTCCCATGACCTGGGCGCATCGGTCACCCTGCTGCATGTTTTTCCTGGAGCTGTGCCGACTATGTACACCGGGTTAACCCAGATAGACGAAACAGTGGAAGAAATCCTGCAAACTGACACGCCTTTCGCCCAGCATCTCAGGCACGCGGCGGAAATATTAGAAGAATTGGAAATTGACTCTGAAGTTAAAATCCGCCGGGGAATACCCCTTGAAGAAATAATCCGGGAGACTCAACTGGAAAACTATGATTTAGTAATAATTGGATCTTCAAAGGCGCATGAAGGTCTTAAGGAAATGATTATGGGTAATCTCACGGTTAAAATCATCGATAAGATTGAACTGCCCGTATTGATCATTGGGACCAGAGTGTTAGCCTGAAATCTGCTGGAAATTGACAGGTATTTTGATGTGGTATCATATGCAGTCGATTTTTGAAAAAAAACTAATTCCTCCGCAGTGGAGTAATCAGATACAGAAAACTATTTAGGAGAAGTGTAGCAATATGAATACGAATGGAATTATTAAACCCTACGGTGAAGAGCTGGTAAATCTTGTCGTCCAGGATGAAGAAAAAGAAGCTTGGCTGGATAAAGCCAATCAATATCCCTCCCACCAACTGTCAGACCGCTCCCTGCATGATTTGGAGCTCCTTGCTGTCGGAGGATTTTCTCCCCTCAACTCCTTTATGGGTGAGGATGATTATCACCGTGTATTAACCGAAATGAGATTGGCGAATGGAATCCTGTTTCCCATCCCGATTACACTGACGATTGAGAAAGAAGAACTTCCTGCCCGGGGAGAATGGATCACCCTGAGAGACTCCAGGAACTATATCATCGCTGTGATGCGGATCGAGGAAGTATACCGTTGGGATCCGACCAGGGAAGCCCGGTTGGTACTGGGTTCGACTGATCACCGTCACCCACTCGTATCTGAAATGGAGCAATGGGGTGATATCTGCATCTCAGGAGAGGTAAAGGTTATAAATTTGCCAATGTATTATGATTTTACCGATATCCGGAGGACGCCGGTTGAAGTTCGTGAAATCCTTAAAAAGATTGGAAATGATGATGTTACTGCCTTCCAAACCCGCAATCCTATGCACCGGGTGCATGAAGATCTGACCAAACGAGCAATGGAGAGAGTGGGTGGAAGTATGCTCCTTCATCCTGTTGTCGGGATGACAAAACCCGGTGATGTTGATCACTATACCCGGGTTCGGGTTTACAAAGCGCTGGTCGATAACTATTACGATGAAAACACAGTGTTAAGCTTGCTCCCCTTAGCGATGCGAATGGCCGGTCCCCGGGAAGCGGTCTGGCATGCAATCATCCGCCGCAACTATGGAGCTAATCATTTCATCGTTGGTAGAGATCACGCTGGTCCGGGGAAGGACAGCAATGGGAACCCATTTTATGGTCCTTATGAAGCACAAGAAATGATTGAGCAGTACAAAGATGAAACCGGTGTGACGCCAGTATTGTTCAATGAACTGGTTTACATCGAAAAAGATGATAAATATGTTGCCCGGGAAGAGGCTCCGGAGGATGCCAAGTCATTATTTATATCCGGAACCCAAGTCCGCGAGGAATATCTTAATAAAGGAAAAGAACTCCCCGGGTGGTTCACCCGCAAAGAAACTGCTGAAATTCTGAGAGATTCCTATCCACCTCTCCATAAACAGGGATTATGCATCTGGTTTACGGGATTAAGCGGATCTGGAAAATCCACAATTGCCAACGCTCTCACTCCGATGCTTCTTGAGCACGGCAGAGCGGCAACAACCCTGGATGGTGATGTAGTCCGCACCCATTTATCAAAAGGATTGGGTTTTAGTAAGGAAGATCGGGATACAAATATTCTCCGAATTGGATTTGTGGCAGGAGAGATTGCCCGTCATACAGGAACAGTGATTTGTGCCGCGATCAGTCCTTACAGTAAAACGCGCAATGAGGCCAGAAAAATGGTCGGTAATGACAAATTCATCGAGGTGTTTGTCAATACACCTCTGGAAGTTTGTGAAGATCGGGATATTAAGGGTCTGTATGCCAAAGCGCGCAGTGGCGAGATTAAAGGATTTACCGGGATTGATGACCCATATGAGGAACCTGTAAATCCGGAGATTAGTGTTACAACGGAGAAGAAGACTCCTAAACAGTGCGCTCAGGAGATCATTGATTATCTGGAAGACAGAGGATTCTTAAAGCCTGATGGTTTTAAATCCAACTCAAACTAGTAGAAAGGAAGGGTTCCTTGACCCTTCCTGTTTCAGTTAGCGGGGGAAGAGCGGCTGCAGCTGTAGAAATAATGGAGATGACCATGAACGAGGTCCTAAAATTATTTGACCTTACCAACCGGGTTGCTATTGTCACGGGAGGGGCTGGATTCCTGGGGCAGCAATTTTCAGAAGCTCTGGCTGAGGCTGGTGCGAACGTGGTTGTGGCTGATATTGAACAGGCTGCCGCCGCCGATTGGGCAGAGAAACTTAGTGTAAAACACAATTCCGCTCTCGGTGTGGGTTTGGATGTGACTGACACATCCTCTGTCCAGAACTTGATGGACCTGACACTGGAAAAATATGGACAATTGGACATCCTGGTCAATTCAGCGGCGTTGGATCCGAAATTCGACAACCAGAATCAATCCAGGCATGTGACTTCTTTTGAGGATTTTCCACTCCAGGCTTGGAAGCAAGCTATGGACGTCAACCTGACCGGTATGTTTTTGACTTGTCAATATGCTGCCAAAGTGATGAAAGAAGTTGGGAAAGGATCCCTGATTAATATTTGCTCCACATACGGCATATCCGGTCCGGACCAGCGTATATATGAATCACTGGGTGAACCCCGACAGTATAAACCGGTGTATTACACAGTTAGCAAAGCTGGAGTTCTGGGCTTAACAAAGTATATTGCCACCTATTACGAAGGAACAGAAATACGCTGCAATGCTCTCACACCCGGCGGCGTTGAACGCGGGCACGGCCAGGCTTTTAAGGAAGCCTATAGCAGCAGAACAGTGTTAGGCCGAATGGCATATCCCCATGAAATGAAAGGTGCAGTGGTATTTTTAGCTTCAGAGGCCTCCAGTTATATGACTGGAACGAACCTGGTAGTGGATGGAGGATGGACAGCATGGTAGAAGTGCTAGCGCTCATTCCTGCTCGGGGAGGATCCAAAGGACTGCCCCGGAAAAACATTAAATCATTAGGTGGGTATCCGCTAATCGGCTACAGCATAGCTGCGGCGCTTAATGCAAAGTTGGTCAACAGGACAGTTGTGACAACGGATGATCCTGAAATTAGCGATTTGGCAAGGGAATATGGAGCCGAGGTTCCATTTATCAGGCCAGCTGAGTTTGCCCAGGATGATACCCGGGATCTGCCGGTTTTTCAACATGCGCTGAAATGGTTCTCTGAACAGGAAAATTATCATCCAGATGTTGTTGTTCAACTGCGTCCGACCAGCCCCTTCCGCCCCCCGGAATTAATTGATGAAGCAATACAGATTCTGCTAAACAATACCGACGCTACTTCTGTGCGTGGTGTGGTTCCATCCCAGCAGAATCCCTTTAAAATGTGGATGATTGAACCTGAGGGGAGTATGGTCCCACTTCTTGAGACAGAATTTGAGGAACCTTTTAATATGCCCCGCCAGGAACTGCCTCTGACCTTTTGGCAAACCGGGCATATTGATGTCATCAAGACAGAAACGATATTAAATGGATCAATGAGCGGACTAGATGTATATGCCTATCAAATCGATCCGCGTTTTTCTGTTGATCTGGACAATCTCCTTGATTGGCAGCGGGCTGAGATGCGCCTGAAATCTTTTAGATCTCAGATTGTAATGCCGCCGCAGAAGAGTATTTTCCCCGAAGTGGTTTCTCTGGTTGTTCTTGATTTTGATGGTGTTCTGACAGATGACCGGGTGTACGTCAACCAGCATGGAGAGGAAACTGTAGCAGCTCATCGGGGTGACGGGATGGGTATATCGCAGCTTAAAAAAGCAGGGATTGAAGTGGTGATCCTTTCTAAAGAAAAGAATCCGGTGGTAAAAGCCAGGGCTGATAAGTTAGGGATTCCAGCTTACCAGGGAATAGATGAAAAAGGGAAGGAACTGCAGTCCTTGATGGCAGATAAGGGGATTCCTTCAGAACAGGTTGTATACCTGGGTAATGATATCAATGACCTGCCTTGTTTCCCGCTGGTAGGATTGGCGGTAGCAGTTGCTGACGCTCATCCCAAAGTGATTGAAAAAGCTCAGCTGGTATTGAGCAAAAATGGCGGTTATGGCGCTGTTCGAGAGTTATCTGATTTGTTATTGGAAATATTTAAGGTAATGGAGTAAGGGATTTGGAGGACAGATATATGAAACGGGAAATAAAGCTGGGAAATCGATGGGTTGGTGACGGGCATCCAGTTTATATTATTGCTGAGATTGGGATAAACCACAACGGCAATATGGATGTGGCGAAGCAACTGATTGACGCATCGGTAGAAGCCGGCTGTGATGCAGTGAAGTTTCAGAAACGAACTCCGGAATTATGTGTACCCCCTGAGCAGCGCGATAAAATGCGCCGCACCCCCTGGGGATATATCAGTTATTTGGAATACCGGGAACGAGTAGAGTTTGGACTGGACGAATTCAGCGAAATTGCTGACTATTGCCAGAAAAACAATATTGATTGGACAGCTTCTGCCTGGGATGAACCTTCGGTTGATTTTCTGGAGCAATTTGACCCTGTCCTTCATAAAGCGCCTTCTGCTTCATTAACTGATTCGGCATTATTGAAAAAAATGAGGGAACAAAATCGACCACTCATGCTTTCTACCGGAATGTCAGAAATGGAACAAATTCAGGCAGCTGTAGAATTAGTTGGGACAGAAGATTTAATCCTTGCCCACTGCACTAGCTCTTATCCCTGTCCTCCGGAAGAGTTGAACTTAAAAATGATCGAAACTCTTCGCGAGATGTATACCTGCCCGATCGGTTATTCCGGTCATGAGGTGGGGCTTCCCACAACAGTGGCAGCGGTTACTCTCGGAGCGAGTGTAATTGAGCGCCATATCACTTTAGATCGGGCGATGTGGGGTTCAGATCAGGCGGCATCTGTAGAACCGGGAGGAATCCGCAAATTAGTGAAGTATATCCGGGTTGTAGAAGAAGCCCTTGGTGATGGCGTGAAAACCGTTTATGAGAGTGAAATACCAAGTCTAGAAAAACTGCGCCGGACCAATACCTTGCCGATGCGAGGACGCTATCAAAAAGAGTAATCTGGCAGTTCCCATCAAAAAAATCTCAAATTCTATTCTCTTTGATTTTGCCTCAAGAGAACTGAAGAATAATGGCCTGAAAACCAATAGTAATCCTGTCCTTGGATAGTATGATTGACTTCATTAATAAGCTCAAACGAGGTTTTCAACAGCTGCAGCTCTACAGCCGGTTATTTCAACTTAATCGCAAGGTTGCAGCTCATGCTGCACCAGATATCCAGGGAAAACCGATCATTTTTTTTAATTCTACAGCTCGGCTTGAGGGATTAAATCTAAATGCAGCTTTCTCAATGATAACCAGCTGGGGGATCCAGTTGGCTGGGAGACGTGTATACCATTTTTCCTGCCATTCTGGCATGAGCCATTGTGTTCTGGGAACCGGCGTGGGAGATCCAAAAGCTCCGCCTCCCTGCCAGGGGTGTATCAAAGATTCCGGTTGGTTTACCGGCGCCGCACCGACAATTTGGTTTGATTATCAGGAAGACCCTGAACTGAAGATCCAGCTTAACAACAAAAGTGTTTCTGAATTAAAAGAGATCAAATATAAAGGTCGTCCCCTGGGGCGATTGGTTTTGACCAGTTTGCGCTGGATTCTCAGGCGGCATCATTTAAATAACAATGAGATAACCAGGTACCTCTATCGTGAGTTTATTCTTTCTGCCCATAATATTGCAGAAAAATTTACCCAATTCAGCGGAGAGATTGATCCGGAGACGGTGGTTGTCTTTAACGGTTTGCAGTATCCTGAAGCAACTGTCCGTTGGGTTGCCAAACAAGGGGGTATCCGGGTCATTACCTATGAAGTGAATCTACAGCCTTTCTCAGCATTTTTCACTGATAAACAGGCCACGATTTATCCCCTGAACATCCCGGAGAGTTTTGTTCTCAGTGAAAAGCAAAATAGAGTTCTTGATCAATATCTGCAGCTGCGTTTTAAAGGAGAATTTAAGATGGCAGGAATCAAGTTCTGGTCAGCAATGGACCAGCTGTCTGCTGAATTTTTATCGTTTGCAGAAGGATTTGAGGGGCTGGTACCAGTCTTCACTAATGTGATCTTTGATACCAGTCAGGCCCACGCCAATTCAATATTTCCCCAGATGTTTGCCTGGCTGGATCTGGTGATAGAAACTGCAAAAAAACACCCAAGGATTTTATTTGTAATCCGGGCGCACCCGGATGAAATGAGGAAGGGAAAAAGCAGTCAGGAAAGTGTGGTTTCCTGGGCAGCTGATCAGGGACTTGAGAACCTACCTAATGTGATGTTAATCGGACCTGATGAAACATTAAGTTCTTATGAACTCATCCAGCGCTCTAAGTTCACCATGGTCTATAACTCATCAATTGGATTGGAGGCCACATTACTCGGCGCACCAGTTTTATGTGCTGGAAAAGCACGCTACACTCAATATCCAACGGTGTTCTATCCGGATTCTTTGGCTGAGTATAAGGACCTGTTGACATCGTTTCTGGTTGCGGACGAAATTCATCTCCCAGCTCACTTACTTGAGAATGGACGCAGGTTTTTGTTTTACCAACTTTATCGGGCATCTCTGACGTTTGGTGAATTTCTCAATGACTATCCCTCGTCTGGTTATGTCCAGCTGAGGCGCTTTTCCTGGAAGAAACTTCTCCCGGGGGGTTCAGCAGTTGTGGATTGTGTGGTAAATGGAATCCTGAACGGAGATGAATTCATTATGGAGACAGACCAGTTATGAAAATATATTACTGGTCAAAAAGAGATTAGAATTGCTCCGCTAGGAACTGCGGTGACGCCGGGCTGCCGAGTGGTGAGGGCAGGATGTTCTTGACTGATCCTCGCAGATATTTGGGAACGCGATTTCCAAAGCTGTTTCACTCAATATAAAACAGGTTATGGGGACCTGAAATGTTTTCCCTGAAAGGAACTTTACCCACAATGTTCTGCAATAATCCAGACAATCGCGAATGGTATACTTCATAAAAAAGAGTCTTTCATTAAGGGCAGGTCAGAAAAATAAAAGATACACAAAGGACATAGGTAAAGTTGCGATAATTACCCAACATATTTCCGATTATATGATTGGGAAATAATCCTTCATCTGGGCAAAAGCTGTGTTGAGCTGGTTATTTACAATCTGTCCTCAGCAGTTATTGTTGACAGGCAATAAAAGAAATTAACATGATCTTGAAAATTAAAAATTACGCGAAACAACTCGGTTTAAAAAGCCCTTTTCTCATCCATATATTCTTGAGAAGACGGTTTAATGTTGAATTGAAGTTGATTGCAGGTAAACATAGAAACAATAACCCTCATCCAAGCATCATCCATTTTTCTCTCAATAAAGCAGCTACCCAGTATACAAAGAAAATTCTTCGTGAGTGCGTGATTGGAAATGGGATGGTTCCCGTTCATATCAATGAGTACGCGTTTTATACCAAGTTTCCCTATCTAACCGGTTTAAAGACCGACGAAATGGTGAACTTCAGCCATATCTTCAAGCCTAACGGATATTTTTACAGTGCTTTTGGTGGTTTCGTTCCCGGAATTTCTGAACTGGATAAATATAAAGTGATCCTGATGGTGAGAGATCCAAGAGATATCCTGGTTTCCTGGTACTACTCAATCGCCTTCAGCCACTCCATTCCACCAATAACCAGCAACAGGCATGAAGAATATATCAGGAAGAGGAAAAATGCCCAGGAAATCACAATTGATGATCATGTAATTTCCGAGAGTGATCGTGTATTAAATATATTAAATCGTTATCAGAATGAACTTTTAGTTCCCTATCCACATGTTCATCTCACTTCATACGAGAAGATGACTTCGAACTTTGAAGGCTGGTTAAAGGGTTTATTGGACGCTAGTGAGCTGGAAATTAGCAGTCTAACTTTCCAAAAACTTGTTGAAGATAACAAACAGTTACAGCCCAAAGAAGAGAATATTTATAAACACATCCGGAAAGGAAAACCCGGTGATTATTTGGATAAACTGCAGCCTGAGACTATAGAGTATCTCAATAATAAATTTTCCCCAATATTAGAAACATATCATGACGTTCTAAACATTACGGATAGCTGATTTGACATTTATGCTGGTTGGTTACACTCTGAGAAAAAGGAAATGATGAGAGCTTATTATCGAGTCAAAAGATTCCTAAAGATTGGTCGATTGCAGTACAGGAGATGGCTTGCTTCCCGGAATTGGGGGAGAGCAGCCTTACATCAGGCTCCAAAGGTTTTTGGCATAGCGTTACCAAAAGGGGGATCTCATTTTATTCACCAAACCCTGTCCGGATTAGCGGAAATCGGTCCTTTTATTAAACCGGGTTTACCTCCTGTTAACCGATTTGAAGATAACAGCCAGCTTTCACAAGAGGAAATCTTATTAAATATCAATAGAATGAAATCCGGGGAAATCAGGTATGGCTATATCCCCTGTGTCGAACCATTCCTCCAGTCGCTTACTAAACCGGATAGAGCAACAGTGTTTATTTATCGTGATCCCCGGGACCTGGTCATTTCGCATGTTTTTTATGCGACAGATATGCATCTTGGTCATGGTATGCATGAATATTATCAACAGCTCCATTCTATGGAAGACCGGATAAATGTAGCGATTGAGGGGTGTAAAATTGAAGGTTCGGAACTTCCCAGTATTTGGGAGAGGTATCAACCTCACCTGAAGTGGATCAACACACCGGAGGTGTTAAGTGTCAGATTTGAGGATTTGATCCTCAACAGAGAAGCTGTCTTAGCTAATATTTTGGAGTATATTGAAAGTTTCGGAGTGATTTTCTCTATTCCTCGCCAGGAAGCTATCGAAAAACTTGGCTCAGCCATTAAACCCAAAAAATCCGGCACCTTCCGGAAAGGGAAGCCCGGTAACTGGCAAGAACATTTCACTCCTGATAATAAAAAGCGTTTCCAAGAAGTTGCCGGGGACTTGCTTTCAAAATTGGGATATGAGGAAAATGATCTGGAGTGGTAAGGGTTAATTATCATGACTAATAACAAAGCTGGGCAGCCCCGCTGTTCTATTGTTATCCGGGCTTTTAATGAAGAGGAACACCTGGGGAAATTATTAACCGGTATTATGAATCAGACCATTCAGGATCGAGAGATTATCCTGGTCGATTCCGGTTCCACTGACGCAACTCTTGAAATTGCGTCTAAATTCCCGGTAAAAATTGTGCAAATCACTCCTGCGGAGTTCACCTTCGGACGTTCTCTGAACAAAGGAGTTGCTGTCGCAGCTGGAGAGTTTGTTGTTATCATCAGTGCCCATTGCTACCCTGTTTATCCGGATTGGCTGGAGCAGCTTCTAAAACCATTTGAAGATCCACGGATCGCAGTGTGTTACGGAAAACAACGCGGATCTGTAACAAACCATTATTCCGAAAAGCAATTCTTCAGGAATTATTTTCCGGATATAAGTCAACCGAATCAAGGTCAGCCTTATACCCATAATGCCAATGCGGCGATACGAAAATCACTTTGGGAGCAGCATCCTTATGATGAGCAACTGACTGGTTTAGAGGATCTGGCCTGGAGCAGTTGGGCAAAAGAACAAAATTATTCCATAGCTTATGTGGCTAGCGCAGAGATTATCCATATTCACGATGAGACAATAAAGCAGGTCCAAAACCGCTACCGACGTGAAGCAATTGCCATGAAACAAATTCTTCCTTCGAGCCAATTCTCCATCCGGAATATGATCAGTATGATTATCAGGAAGGCGGTAAAGGATATCTCCCAAGCTCGCAAGGACAGAGTACTTTCAAAAGAAATTCTGAATATCCTAAGATTCCGGGCGTTTCAATACCTTGGCACATGGCAGGGGTATCGCTATTCCGGTAAAATTGATCATCAGCTTCACAAACAATTTTATTATCCCCCGCAAATGTTAGCCGAAAAGACACCCGAATCTCGTCCAGTGGAACCGATCAATTACCATGCTGAGCTTGATGAGGAGCGGAAAAATTTATGACTAGGATCGCTGCTTTGGTCCCTATGAGGCACCATTCCCAGCGGGTCCCCGGGAAAAATTACCGTATCCTGGCCGGGAAACCTCTTTTTCACCATATCCTGAATACTTTGCTGGATGTCCCTGAGATTAATGAGGTTTGTGTGGACACAGATAGCTCCCTCATTAAATCCAGCCTTGAGGATTCATTCCCGGATGTGCGGATTCTGGACAGACCGGAAGACCTGTGCGCGGATGAGATATCGATGAACAGAATCATCTCCTATGACACTTCACTTGTGAAGGCAGATTATTACCTGCAAACTCACAGCACAAACCCGCTGCTGAAGGCTGAAACGATTTCAAATGCCATCAAGACCTTCCTGGAAAATAAAAACGATTATGATTCCCTGTTTTCGGTAACACGCCTTCAAACGCGTTTGTATGATATAGAAGGGAAAGCTGTTAATCACAATCCAGATGAATTAATCCAGACCCAGGATTTGCCTCCGCTATTTGAGGAAAACTCCTGTTTGTACCTGTTTTCGAAACAAAACCTCGAAAAATGCGGACATCGGATCGGAAGTTCACCCTACTTATTCGAAATTGCCCCGGATGAAGCCTGGGATATTGATACCAACCTGGATTTTAAGATTGTGGACTGCTTGATGAATAACGCTGGGGAGTAACCTATGCCAACAATCCTTTTTTCAGCACCCTACATGATTCCGTTTCTAGACCGTTTTCGCCCCATTTTTACCCGATTCGGAATCGATTTGATTATCCCCGAGGTGGAAGAACGCCTTGAAGAAGATGATTTAATGAAGTATGCCGGTCAGATTGATGGAGCAATCTGCGGAGATGACCGGTTCTCGAGACGAGTGATAAAGTCCTGCCTGCCCCGGTTGAAAGTTATTTCAAAATGGGGTACAGGGATTGATTCCATTGATCAAGATGCCTGTGAAGAATTCGGGATTATGGTGGGAAACACCCCCAATGCTTTTACCCTGGCGGTGGCTGATTCTGTTCTTGGATATATGCTTATATTTGCCCGAAAACATCCCTGGATGGATCAAGCCGTGAAAAAAGGAATCTGGGAAAAAATTCCAGGACGGTCCTTAAGTGAGTGCACACTGGGAGTAATTGGAATTGGGAGTATCGGAGAAGCAGTTCTGGAACGGGCAAAGTCATTCCAGATGACCTTGTTGGGAAACGACATCCGCGAAATTGCCCCGGACTTTATTCATGCTAACGGTGTTACTATGGTCCCGTTGACGGAGCTGCTTAAGAGAGCTGATTTTGTGAGTATAAATTGTGACCTTAATCCCACCTCTCATTACCTGATCAATGCTGATGCGTTCTCAAAAATGAAACCGGAAGCGATTTTGATCAATACTGCCCGGGGACCAATTGTTGATGAACTTGCCCTGGTGGAAGCTTTGGAAAATGGAATAATTGCTGGAGCGGCACTTGATGTGTATGAAGAAGAACCATTACCTCCAGAGAGTCCATTGCGCGGTTTTGGAAACGTACTCCTGGCTCCCCATAATGCCAATTCAAGTCCTGAAGCCTGGGAGAATGTGCATTGGAATACCATCCGCAATCTGCTGGATGGATTGGGAATACTCTATGACACCAGTGAAAGAGATGAAATAATATGACAAAACGGCATGTTGTAATTACGGGTGCTAGCAGAGGTATTGGCAGAGCAGCCTGGGATATTTTTGCAAAGAACAACTGGTTTGTAATTGGTATCGGCCGTTCTTCGATGGGTGGAGATATCCCCGAACAAGGTATTTTTATCCAGGCAGATGTTTCTTATGAGAAAGATTGGCAGAAGATTAAAAAAGAAACATCCGACATCACAGATCAATTGGATGCTTTAGTCAACAACGCTGCTATTCAAATCACAAAACCAATTTTAGACACAACAGTTGAGGAGTGGGATCAGGTTCTCAATGCCAATCTTCGGTCTGTTTTCCTGAGTGTAAAAATAATGCACCATTTATTAAAAGCGGGAAATGGGGGAGCAATTGTTAATGTCTCTTCAGTTCATGCTGTAGCAACCTCCAAAGAAATAGCTGCCTACGCAGCCAGCAAAGGTGGCATGCTGGCTTTAACCCGCGCATTGGCAATTGAACTGGCCCCGGATAACATCCGAGTCAACACTGTATTGCCAGGTGCGGTGGATACAGATATGCTGAAAGCAGGCTTGAATCGCGACCATGCCGGAAGCGGTTCCGCTACCCAGCGCCTGGAAAATCTGGCTAGAAAGACAGTCAGTGGAAAAATTGGCACTCCGGAGGAAATCGCCAGGGCAATCTATTTCCTGGCTGATAATGATCAATCTTCCTTTATTACCGGTCAGCCGCTGGTGATTGATGGTGGAGCAACCGCCCGGCTAAGCACGGAATAAAACTATGAATGCACTAAAAAAGAACGCTAACCGTTTCTTGCCCACATCTGCTCTTCACTATTTGCGGTCGGGAAGGAACAGTTATCAGAGGGCTATCCAATGGCCTGCAGCATATCTGCATCCCTGGAGGCGTGAATCGATTCAAAAGATAAAAGAAGATCATAATCGGTATGCTGGAAAACGCTGTTTTGTGATTGGCAATGGTCCCAGTCTGCAGCAGACGGATGTCTCCCTGTTAAAAGACGAATACACTTTCGGCATGAATCGGGTGTACCTGGCTTTTCAAGAATGGGGTTTCCAGACCAGCTTCCTGGTCTCTGTGAATGACCTGGTCATTGAACAATGTTCTCAGGATTTTCAAGGTTTAGACATCCCCAAGTTTTTTTCCTGGCGCGCTCGCCGTCTGCTGTATCCCCAGGGAACACCGGACTTAAATACCCGCTTTCTGTTTACAACCTACACCGGTCCAAAGTTTGCCAGGGATGTATCCAGGAGGTTGTGGGAAGGCGCGACAGTAACTTATGTTTGTTTACAGCTGGCTTTGTATTTGGGATTTAAGAAAGTAATACTGATTGGAGTAGATCACAATTTTTCTACCCAGGGCCGGGCTAACCAAACAGTTGTCTCCCAGGGAGATGATCTTAACCATTTTAATAAAGATTATTTTGGAAAAGGTTTCCGATGGCAGCTGCCAGATTTGGAGACCTCTGAGCGATCTTATCAATTGGCTAAAGAAGCTTTTAACAATGCCGGACGAGAGATCGTGGATGCTACAGTGGGGGGGCGGCTGACTGTTTTTCCAAAAGTGGATTTGATTTCCCTCTTCTAAATTTGAAAGTAACCTGTTTGACATAAATATTATGAATAAACAAACTAGGCCTACAACTATCTTTGCACCATCAAAAAAAATAGGGATGATCTGGCTCCTGGTTATCCTGGTTTGCGGACTGAGTGTTCGATTCTTTGACCTCACCGATCCACCTATTGATTTTGCGGCCACCCGCCAACTGCGGGCAGCTTTGATCGCCCGAGGAATATATTATCCTCAGGCTGATAATGTGCCGGAGTGGCAGCGCGATATGGCAGAAAAACAGGGCAAGCGCAGCATGATTGAACCCACAATTCTGGAGAATATTGTTGCTGCCTCCTACAGGGTTGCTGGCGGAGAATATGTCTGGATCGCCCGGATTTATTCATCCATTTTCTGGGTTCTAGGGGGAATCGCTTTATTTTTCCTGGTGAAGGAGATGGTTTCTACCGACGGAGCTTATCTTGCGCTGACTTATTATTTATTTGTGCCGTTTGGCATTGCCGCCAGCCGTAGTTTTCAGCCAGATCCCTTGATGACGGCTTTGATTGTTATTTCCTGGTGGACTTTTTATCGCTGGTATCGCACCTCAGCCTGGAAATGGGCTTTACTAGCTGGCATCTCTGCTGGCGCAGCGATGTTAGTTAAATCTACTGCCGTGTTCTTTTTAATTTTCAGTTTTGCCCTGCTGGTTCTCAGCAAAGATAAAATTGGTAAATTGATTCGAGACTCCCAAGTATGGGTGATTGCGCTCCTCTCCAGCATCCCTGTGATCTTCTATCATCTTTATGGTGTGTTTGTGGTTGGGTCTTTAGGTCAACAGTTCCAAGGACGATTCTTCCCGGAAATGTTAAAAGAGTTAAAATACTATCTGCGGTGGGAAAATGCTGCCGCGGCTGTAGCAGGCCACGATCTTATCCTGATCGCTGCTATCCTGGGATTGCTGTTTTTTATCCGGAAGAAGGAAATGTGGTTTTTTGGGGGGATCGGACTTGGTTATCTACTGTACAGTGTGTTTTTTACCTACCATATCACAACTCATTATTATTACCACCTGCCTCTAATCCCGCTGACGGCTCTGCTGCTGGCTGGGTTTTTTGAAGTCCTGATTAAATACCTTAAGAGCGGAGTTGTGATACCCCTGGCTCGAATTGGATTAGGGCTCGTCCTGTTGGTCGGGATGGGAGGTGGTTATTACATGCTGCAGAAAGATGATTACCGCTATGAAGCCTATTATTATAAAAAAGTCGCTGATTTTGTGGGGCACGAGTCTAAGGTCGTTGCTTTAAGCCAGGACTATGGAAATCGGATTGCATATTTTGGCTGGATTAAACCAAAACCCTGGAAAATTAAAGATAATTTTGACCAGACACCCCAACTCAATAGCGAGATGGATCCATTTGAGGAGTATTTTAGAGAGTTCACTGCAGGATTTGATTATTTTCTCATTACCCGGATGAATGAATTCCATCAACAAGAACAATTGCATGATTACCTTTATGAGAATTTCGATATTCTTGAGGATGGCGGAAGTTATATTATCTTTGATTTGAACAAAGAGCTTGATTCATGAATTCGATCCCCCTCGTCTCAATTATTACACCCTCATATAATCAGGCTGATTTCCTGGAATATACCATCCAATCGGTATTGAAACAGGATTATTTGAACCTGGAATATGGCATCATGGATGGTGATTCTACAGACGGAAGTCAGGATATCTTAAAAAAATATGATCCCCATTTGAGCTGGTGGATTTCAGAGCCGGATCAGGGGCAAGCCCAGGCGATCAATAAGGGCATGGCAAGAACCAGTGGTAATATCATTGCCTGGATAAATTCTGATGATATTTACCTGCCAAATGCCATCAAGCAAGCGGTCAAAGCAATCGAAGAACATGAAGTGGATCTGGTATTTGGAGATGCGGTAACCATTGATGAAGCAGGGTATCCGCTGAATGAGCTTATGTTCAGTAATTGGGACCTGGCGGACCTGCTGCGTTTTCGAGTTATCTGCCAGCCAGCGGTGTTTATGAAACGAGCGGTTTGGGAGGAAGTGCAGGGATTAAGCTCAGACTTGCATTATATGCTGGACCATCAGCTCTGGATTAAAATCGCCTCCCGGTTTCAGGTAAAACATATCCCATCGTTCTGGGCGGCATCTAGACATCATGGACAGGCAAAAAATGTTGCTTTTGCGGCAGGATTTTCTGCTGAAATTCTGCAATTATTGACCTGGATTGAGACCGAGGCAACTCTGGGGGCTTTATTTGAAGAAGATCAAAACCGAATAAAGGGAGGAGCATATCGATTAAGCGCCCGTTATTTACTGGACGGTGATTTCCCGGCCAAAGCATTTAAGCATTATTGCCAGGCGATCAGGTTTTGGCCGTCTTATGCCCTGAACCATTGGCGGCGGATGATCTTTGCCCTGATAAGTATAGCCACAGGGATCAGGATCAGCCGCTTTCAGAGACAATCAGGGAGCCCCCAATTAGCAGACAAAGAAATGCTGAAAGATTGGCCCGGACTGAACTTCCCGTGAAATGAATTTCCGACTAAAAAATATTGACGATAATATGAAACCAATCTTAATTACTGGAGCTCATAGAACAGGTACAACCTGGATGGGGAAAATACTCGCTCTCGATCCCGATATTACCTATGTTAGTGAACCCCTTAATTTGGGTCATTCTCGTGGTGTTTTATCGCAACCTGTCGAGAACTGGTATAGTTATATTTGCAATGATAACGGTACTCAATTTGAAAATGCTTTTCAAGATACCATTCAATTTAAGTACCAGCTCTGGATGGCAATCCAACATTCGCGGAATTGGAAGGGGGCTGGGAAGGTCGTCAGGGATTTTCCCCTCTTTCTCACCAGCCGGATATTGAAACGCCGGGCATTGCTGAAAGACCCCTTTGCTGTTATTTCAGTGCCCTGGTTTATATCTGCCTTAGATGCTCAAGTCGTGATTATGGTAAGACATCCAATACCATTTGTAAGCAGCTTAAAAAGGCTGGGGTGGAGTTTTGACTTTAATCATCTTCTCAATCAACCGTTGTTAATGCGTGATCATCTGGAACCATTTCGTTCTGAAATGATCCGCTGCAAGCAAAATGAACAGGACATCGTTGGACAGGGCATTTTATTATGGAGGATGATTTATTCACTCGTCCACCAATATAAAACTCAAGGACTTGATATTCAGCTTATCCGGCACGAGGATTTATCTCAAAGACCACTTCCGATTTTTGAAGAGATCTTCCACAAGTTAGGGTTAGTTTTTTCGCAAAGGATTGAGGAAAAAATCATTATCTCAACCCAAACCAGCAATCCCGACGAGGTTGCAGTGTATGATGAACATGCCGTGAGATTGAACAGCCTAGCGAATTTGAAGAACTGGAAGAAACGTCTCACTGATCTCGAAATTGAAAGGATCGACACCGATACCCGGGGTATCGTGAAAGAATTTTATGAACTGGGAGAGTGGAAATCTTGGTGACTGACCCGCTGGTATCAATCGTGACACCTTCGTTCAACCAGGCTGAGTTCCTGGCTGAGACGATTACTTCGGTCCTGAACCAGAGTTATCCCAGGATTGAATATATTATCGTGGATGGATCCTCTAACGATGGGAGTGTTGAAATTATCAAACAATATCAGGACCAGATCGCCTGGTGGGTTTCAGAAAAAGACCAGGGGCAGACTGATGCGATCAATAAAGGATTTCAACAAGCTACCGGAGATATATTTGCCTGGCTGAACTCAGATGATAGATACCATCCCCAGGCGGTTTCTGAAGCGGTCCAATTCTTCATTGAGAATCCCGATGTCGGGCTGGTCTATGGAGATGTAAACTTAATTAATCACCAAGGTAAAGGGCTGGGACAGTTTAATGCCAAGGAAACAAATTACCAAAAATTACGGCGGGGCCGAGTTCATATCCCCCAGCAGGCAGCATTTTGGCGGGCAGACTTGTGGAAAGAAGTAGGGCCCTTGGATCCTGCGATGTTTTTCGCTATGGATTATGATTTATGGGTCCGCTTGGCTAAAATTTCACCCATCCATTATTATGCGGGTCATATCTGGGCAGACTTCCGGATTCATGGTCAGTCAAAAACGATCACAGCTGATGATAAGTGCTGGGCAGATATGCTGCAGATACACCGCCGAGACGGGGGAAGTTGGTTTTCCATACTGGTTGCAAAGTACTGGATCAGAAAGATGATTGGCCCGTTCTGGCGGTGGTATAAAAATCGGAATTATTTTGATTTCATATTGTAATTAGGGAGTATATACTGATGAACGAGTGGAAACTGCGGGAGAAGATTATCCAGTTTACAAAAACCTGGCCAATGCTGATCACAGTATTATTAGGATCCGGATTGATATCCTGGGGCGGAGTTCATCTCTTTCCACCCCCCCGACGAGCCACCGCCGATCTGTTCATCGGCATCGACATCACCAGGGTGTACGATGTTTCCTCCCTGGCTACCTATGCCAAAACAGAACCTTTTAATGTGGATGATTATAAGAATTGGCAGCTTTCCCAGATTAATGGAATTGCTACCTCCGAGCGTGTAGCCAATCTGACTTTAGAAAAACTGCGAGATCTTGATCCTTATTGGGAGGATGTCTCCGCCGCAGAGTTTCAGGAATTGCAGGACTTGTTTTGGTATGATGTTGGAATTTGGCGGCTTCAATTCCAGGCCTCAGAAAACGAATATGCTCTCCAGGGTGTTCAGGCGTGGCGCGAAATCCTTCTGCAGGATTTATCCCGCCTAATCCGGGAAAGTGAAGATGTGCTGGAGTTGGAAGGCAGGATGCGGGCTTCCAACACCGCTATATCTCAACTCGAAACACGGGTGACAGAAATGGAGATCCTTTCCGCAGAGATTGCTGCTGTTCAGGTAGAACTCGAAAGCGCAGACCCCCAGCAGGGAATGGATGACTCTGCAAGAGAGGATTTGTGGTTATTAATAGCGGGAGCGGCAGAAGAGGATGTCTTATGGGCGCAGGTTCTGGATGAGATCCCGGAGAAGGATCAATCTCATCTCGCCTACATTCATTGGATGGATCGAGTACTGGCTGCTATAGAGAGTGATCTTGAGAGTCACCAGGCAATTTTGGAAGCACTTGTTAGTGATCATGAATTACTTACTGATGATTACCTGCGAGGAATCAAAGAAGCCCATGGTCTATCAGCCAGTTTATTTATCGAGGAAGAGACGACCCAACCCATAATCATTGAGACCTATCCTGACACCCAGATTGCGTTATTAGGCAGTTTAGTCGGCCTGTTAATTTACATCATCATCTGGGTGATGTTTTCTGAACGCCAAAGGGAAAATAGCTGATGCAAAAATCCCTTAAGTTACTCACTTATATCTTGATGGCGGGATTGTTTCTCTCGCTGCCAATGACTAACTTCCCTTTTTTCCCGGCCAGTTTTGGAGGAGACAGTGCTTATGTCAGACCGCTGCTCGTTTATCCGCTGCTGGGATTAGTGATCTTGATGACTCTGCCGAGATTAATATCTAAAACTATACCTCGCCCAACAGTCATTTTAACGCTCTTTTTTATTTGGGCGTTGATTGTTTCTATCATTCCCCTGCTTCGGGGTGTTGAGTCTCCCTGGCGGGAAATATCTTTGCTGCCGCGGGAAACCAGAATAATCATTACCTTGTTGTTAGGTTTGGCTATTTATTACACAGTCAGCTTATTTCCCCAAACCATTGCTGAATTGCGATTCTCTCTGAAGTGGGTCTATGCCGGCTTAGGATTGGCTTTGACCTGGGGATCCCTTCAAGCTCTCTATATTATTAATTTGATCCCTGGTTGGTTTGAGGTGATGGTGAAGCTGCAGAAATTTGTCACCATCCGAAAATTGAATACATCCAGGGTCACCGGGATGACCTACGAACCAAGTGCTTTTGCCGACCAGTTGGT
>JBARSJ010000101.1:0-1844 GCA_049644685.1 Anaerolineales bacterium | reverse complement strand
GAATTGGCTTTGGATTTGATTGAAGTGGAATATGAAAAGTTACCAGCAATTTTTCATCCTGAAGACGCTATCAAACCCGACGCTATCCTGATCCATCCAGCTTTGGGAGAATATGAAGTCGCGAATTTCATCTTTCCAAAAGCGGGTACCAATATCTCAAATCATTTTAAGATACGGAAGGGGAATCCAGAAAAAATATGGGACGATTGCGTGGCTGTCGTAAATCGAAAATATTACATCCCGCATATTCAACATGTTCCTATAGAAACGAATGTAGCTGTTGCCAAAGTGGATCGTACAGGTAAAGTAACCTTATGGTCGAGTTCACAATCCCCATTTGCCCAGCGTGATTTGATTGCTAAAGTATTAGAGATGTCTCCCAGCAATATCCGTGTGATAGCAAATTATGTGGGGGGAGGATTTGGCTGCAAAGCAGGCGTAACGATGGAAGCGCTGCCTATTGCTCTAGCGTTGAAAGCTAAGGGACATCCGGTGAAACTGCGCCTGACACGCGAGGAGGAATTTTACACCAACTTTGTACGGCAGGCTCTGGCGATTGAATTGAAAATAGGCTGCGATAAAGACGGAAATATTCTGGCACTTAAAAATACGATGTACTGGGATGGAGGCGCTTCCACGGAGTATGGTGTTAATATCACACGCGCTGGCGGATATTCGTGCACAGGCCCTTATGATATCCCCCACGTAAAAGCGGACAGCTACTGTGTGTATACCAATAATACAATTGGCGGTCCTTACCGCGGGTTTGGAATGTCGGAGCTCCATACAGGCATTGAACAATGCGTAGATGAACTTGCAGAAGCCATTGGGATGGATAAGGTTGAGTTTCGCATACTGAATGTGGTTCAGGATGGTGATATTCTGGCTACAGGAATGAAAATGCACCCAACTGGGATAAAGGAATGCATCGAGAAGGCTGCGCTTGCGATTGATTGGGGAAAATCAAGCAAACCTAGCTCGCCGAATAAACGCCGTGGAAAAGGAATCGCTTTAATGTGGAAAGCCCCAGCCATGCCTCCGAATCCAGGATCCAGCGCGACGATAAAATTAAATGAGGACGGAACAATCCTGCTGGGAGTGGGAGGGCAGGAGATAGGCCAGGGAACATTTACAGTGGCAGCTCAGATTGCTGCGGCAACTCTGGGTGTACCTTTTGAGTCTATTCGCGTAATAGGACCAGTAGATACAGACTATTCTCCTTATGAATGGCAAACCGTAGCCAGCCGCCTCACCTGGTCAATGGGAAATGCGGTCAAAGCAGCCGCAATGGATACCCGAAGGCAGATTTTTGAGATCGTCTCAGGGGCATGGGGAGAAGATTTGGAGGACCTGGAAATTATCAATGGGATTGTAATTTCGAAAGCCAGCGAACGTGAAATCCCATTGAAGGATTTTGCTGTATATGGTATTCCTAATAAAGATTTTAATGGATGGGTAGGCGGTCCGATTTACGGTCGCGGTAAATTCATGCCAAATTATGTAACGGGATTAGATAAGGAAACAGGGCAGGGTAAACGAGCAGTAGTCCATTACACCACCGGCGCACAGGCTTTTGAAATTGAAGTAGATTTAGACTCGGGGAAAATTGAAATCATTCATGCAGTGTCTGCTTTTGACGTTGGCAGGGCGATCAACCCCGATCTTGTTCGAGCGCAGATGGAAGGTGGAATTGTGCAGGGCATAAGTTCAGCGATATTCGAGCAAATGATCTTCAAAGATGGGCGAATGCAGAACCCGAATTTTGTGGATTACCGTATCGCTACAACAATGGATTTGCCAAAAAAAATTGAATCATTAATCGTTGAAGTACCGCAGGACGACGG
>JBARSJ010000100.1:0-2881 GCA_049644685.1 Anaerolineales bacterium | reverse complement strand
TTGTTGTTATTTGTTTCCGGGGGATTAATGCTGGTATCCGGATTGGGATTACTAAAATATCGTAAATGGGCCTCATGGATTATTGCTTTTATTTTTTGTAGCAGCGGGATTAACACTTTACTTATCCTTGGATATGTTAGGGACGGTATATTTGATATTTTTTCAGAGACCTATTCAAGCTGGTGGGTGGAGTCGATAGTAATTAGCGGTCCAGTCTGGATCATCACCGCCTTGGTAGGCTGGTACGTTACCCGCCCGGTCGCTAAGGAAATTTTAGAGGATTAGGGATCCATTTCCTGGCAGGAGTCGAACCTGCTTTATCGGGAATGTAACAAGTGTAAAAGACATGACATGACCACAATATTTTATAAAACTATTCCTTCTTTATGATAATATTTCCCAGATCCATGTTATCACCTGGCTTCAAATTCAAAACACCGACTGATTCTGCACCGGGACTTCCAATCCTTAGGTAGCCTCCGGTGATATTGTTCAGGTCCGGGCCATACTTTATTACATACTTACCTGGCGGAATATTTTTGAACATAAAACGCCCTTCAGAATCACTTTCCAATGAGGGAAACTTGCCATCAAGTATGAACATCTCAATATTCGCCTTCCCCTTAGAATCCTTTCCCTTATAACGCAAAAGCATCATGCCCACACCCGATGCAGGTTTGTTGGTGCTTTTGTAAAGCAGTTTCCCTTTGATGGTTGCTGTATTCTTTCCATCACTAGCCTGGACTGCAGCTATCGCTGATCCAAAGAAGAATAAGAACACCAACCAGAGAATACGGTATCGTTCCATCATGTTTCCTCCTTTGTAAATATTATATACGATTAATTTAGGTTAAATCAATTCGTGTTAGCAAATTTAATAAAATAAACGAAACGGGGATGATGCATTGAAACTTGGAAAATTGATATCCTAATATTCTATTCAGGGAACCCCTCCACCCCCGATCGCCAGAGACCGGAAGGGGTGCAGTAACTCACCGGACGGCACCAGAAAAAGCGAGGTTGACAACAAAATATTATTCCCCTAATATTTCATCAAGATGGAAAAAGGATTTTCCTATGATCTTCACTCAGGACGAAAACTTCTCTTTGAACTGTTTTTGAAACTGTACCATGGAAGACAACGGAACATGATCAACAAAACGTTTCGCGTGTTTGTCAGTTCCACATTCAGCGATCTAACAGCAGAAAGGAATGCTCTGCAAAGAAATGTTTTTCCGCTTCTCCAATCTCTTGCGAGCTCCTATGGAGCCCGCTTCGTCCCAATCGACTTGAGATGGGGAATAAGCAGCGAGGCTGATCTAGCTCAGCGAACCATGCAGATCTGCCTGAGCGAGCTGGAGCACTGCCAGGAGACCACACCGCGTCCCAATTTCATTGTCCTTTTGGGAGATAGATATGGGTGGCAGCCGCTGCCAGAGAAGATACCTCAAGATGAGTTTGCTTTAATCGAAAAAACTATCGCAGAAGACTCCAAAAAATTCGACGCTTATACTCTTCCAGAATCGGGATTTGATGCGCTTAAACTTCTGCAGAACTGGTATCATTGCGACTTCAACAATGCACCTCCTCTCTATGTGCTTCAGCCAAAAGATCCTCAGGGACGATTTGCCGATTATGAAATCTGGAACCGCGAGGTGGAAAGACCTCTCCATAAAGTGTTTTCTGACTGTATTACAAGGCTCTCATTTAATGCCGAGCAGTCTCTTAAATACGAAGCATCAGCTACCCATCAGGAAATTGAAGCCGGAGCTATGAGAGCTGTCGCTCCAGAGCAGCATATTTTTGGATTTTTCCGCAACATAAAAAATCTCGATGTGCTATCAAAACAGCTCCCAGAAAAGCCCGCCCGATTATTTGTCGACCTTGATGACAAGGGTAAGTTCAACCATCAAGCATACAAGAACCTCGGACATATCAAACAAAAACTGCGCGACCTGTTGAAGGATAATATTTTCGAATATGAGGCCCAATGGAACAATGAAAGTGTAAGTACAGATCACATCGGCTCACTGCCAGATGATCTCGAGAAAGCCTTGCACATACTTGCGGATGAATATAGACCTCAAAATCTGTGCGAAGGTGTGTTCAGAGGACTTGGCCGAGTCATACAACAGGAATCTCAAGAGTTCAAAGCAGTTGATAAGATGAACGTCGAACTGAACGAACACAAATCATTCAGGAAACAGCGCACGGAGGTCTTCTACGGTCGAAACACGCTTTTAACACTTATTCGCCATTACCTCAACGGAAATGATACCTCGCCTTTGATGATCTCCGGTGGTTCAGGAACTGGAAAAACCTCTTTGTTAGCCCAGGCTGCCTCTAATCATTTGAAAGAACACAATGAGGAATTTGGAAATCTGCTGTTCGAGCGCTACGTAGGAGCAACACCTAACTCTAATTCCCTATCATATCTTATTGACAGTCTCTGCCATGAAATTGCAGATTTTCTGAATGCAAAATATCAAACACCTTCTCAGTGGCATGAACTCGTCAAGAAATTCCACGATCTTCTCAATCAGTTCGCAAAAAAAGAAGAATTTCGAATGGCAATCATCCTCGATGCTCTTGATCAGATCGAGGAAGGCGAGATGGATGTCGGTATAGGCTGGCTGTCATTTGACCTGCCGAAAAACATCAAACTGGTGCTGTCAGTCTCCCCGGAAAACAACGGCTGGTATTCCAAACTCGCAAAACGCCTGCTTCCAGACAAATGCCTGGAGATGCCTCCATTGACAAGGAAAGAAGGAAAGGATGCTCTCTTAAGATGGCTCGAAATATCTGAACGGACTCTCCAAGATCACCAGCTTAATCTGGTGCTGGATCAATTCGAACAAAACGGCATGCCGCTGTATTTAAG
>JBARSJ010000099.1:0-2208 GCA_049644685.1 Anaerolineales bacterium | reverse complement strand
AATTCACCCAGTGCAGGATCAAAAGACAGGCCGCCACTCCGACCGCTAACCCCAGAATATCGATCACAGAAAAAAGAGCGTTTCTTTTGATGTTTCTTAATGCTGATTTGAAATAATTGGATATCATCAATACCTCGTCTTCTTTCCTCTTTAAATCATAAAGTTATCTCTTTTAATCTATAAAAAATGTTTGGTCGAATTCAACCTCTTAAGGTATCAAACGCTTTTGTTTCGAAAAAATTTAATTCATATCTCCACTCGATATTTTATCTGTTTTTTTGTTACGGAAAGAGAAAAAAGGAGATTTGTGCAGCTTTAAGAATGAATAGAAAGAATATTTTTGTGTTTATTCATATTTCAGGCCTTCCGCCGGATTGGTTAGGGCAGATTTGAGGGAGAGATAGAGTATCGTTAACACGGCAATGCCCATAGAAGCAGCTCCGGCTAGGAGAAAATATTGGATGCCAATGTTTATTCTGAATGGATAGTCCTGAAGGACTCTTCTCATGATTAGATAGACGATCGGCCAGGCGACCAGATTGGCTATTCCAACAAGATAAAGATAATCTTTCATACCCAGATAGATGATCTGTTCTATTCTCGCTCCCAACACTTTCCGAATTCCGAATTCCTTTTCACGGCGGCTCAGAGTCATGGCTGTCAATCCGAAGACTCCCAGGCAAGCCAGTATCACACTAAAAACTGAGGCATAGCGGACAATGGAGCTCCAACGCTTTTCTCGGTTATATAAGCCCTGTAAGGCATCTTCCTGAAAGTAATATATGAACGGCTTGTCGGGTTGGACTTCCTTCCATGTCTCTTCCAAAAACTGCATCGTACCGGATATATTTTCCGATCCGACGCGGACAAACATTCGGCTGAATCTGTTTCTTCTCGGCGCCGCCCCCTTTCCCACATAAAGGATAAGAGGCTCCATTTCAGAACGCAATGACTGAATGTTGCAGTTTTCGATGACGCCGATAATACGGCTGCTGTAAGGAAATCCTTTAGAAATATCACCGATAGTTTCCCCAAACCTGTATTCCGAACCCAATCCATCGATGAACATTTGATTGACGATCACGGTATCGCCTTCCGAGACGATATTGGCGGAAAAATCTCTTCCTTGCACTAACTTCAATTCCATGGTGGAAAGAAAATACGGATCCACACGATTGTACTGGTAATGAATTTCCCGTTCATCCAGTTCGAGCGACGTCGAAGGGAGGAACAGACCGAATTCTCTGTTGCTGGCTGTGATGCCCAGTATTTGACTCCGGGAAGAGAGTTTGTTTCTAAAAATTTGATAAACCCGTTCAGATTCCTCCTGTCCATTTTCCTGAGTTAAGATAACAACCAGCCCTTCGCGTGTATATCCTGGATTCCGATTGAGCATATATGAGACCTGCCTTCCCAGGAATAAGGCCGAAATGACAAGCACTAGGGAAAGAGTGAACTGAAGAACAACGAGTCCTTTGGTCAGTGATGTCTTTCCTCCAACCTTCAACTTTCCCTTTATGATCTCCACCGGTCGAAAAGCGGATAAGATCATGGCCGGATAGCTTCCCGCAAACAGACCTGTAATGAAGACGATAGCCAATAAAGGCAGAATATGAGGGATGTCGAGAACCGTTTGGATAGACATCTGTTTTTCCGCCAATTTATTGAAACTAGGCAGCAGGAATTGGGCCAATAGGATACCTGAGACAACGGCCATGAAGCTGATCAGCACCGCCTCGCTCAAAAACTGCCTCACCAGCTGTCTCCGGTTCGCTCCCAAGACTTTGCGCATTCCCACTTCCATCGATCTTACCGATGCAGAACCGATGGACAGATTCATATAGTTCACGCAGGCGATCAAAAGAATAACTAGAGCTATTGCGGAAAGGAGGTAGGAAGGAGCGAGCCCTGCAGTCCCAAAAATACGGGCGTCCAAGTGCATCTTCCTCACCTCTTGCAGACCGAAAGTGAACGGATCATAGCCTGAGTCGATGTGTTCCTGAACCTTGGCGCTGTAGTACTGGTCGCAGAACACATCCAGTCTTCCGTTCACTAACTCCGCAGAAGTACCGGGCAAAAGCTCGACAAACAGAGGGCAATACCATCTGTTCCAATCATTAAGAATATTGGCGTTGTTGATAACAAGGGGAAGATTAATAAACCGGATCAGAATATCAAATCGAATGGTGGAATTGAGAGGGACATCCT
>JBARSJ010000098.1:0-2364 GCA_049644685.1 Anaerolineales bacterium | reverse complement strand
CTTCACTATAGGCAGGACGTACCCGCGGATGCCAGTACCAGGATAGCGGCCAGCGGCGCGTGAGATGGCTGGATAAGGCTGCCAAGGGCCGTTTAATCAATATGCTCAGCAAACAGAGGAGCACTGTCACTGCTCCAGAAATTAATCCCGGAATGAAAAAACCTACATCTGAATCACTCAACAGTGCAAAACCAGCAGCAATTAGAACGGCCAATAAACCACTCAGTGCATAGTACAGATTGTCTTTTTTAAACACCCGGATCAGGAAAAAAATAACAGCTGAACCAATCGCTGCACCTAAGGCAGCCACCAAACCAAAAAAAGGATTGATTGCCAGAAAAATTAGGAGGGGTACTACAACATCAAAAATTTTTACCCCCCGGCCAGCAAATACAGTTTTCAGTTCTTCCTGGATCTCTTTGATTCTACTCATTGCCCCGTTTTCCCATCCAGAATTTCTGCCAATCCCCTCCGCTCTGGAACAGCGTGATCAGGACATACAGGCTGGCGGTGAAAAAACCAAGCACCATCATTAAAATTACCCAGATAATAGAGCGCAGATTTAACCCTTCCCTGAAAATGATCCAAGCCGAAAATAGGATAAACCCGGTGTACAAATCCACCAGGGAAACGATTCCCCAAGGATTTTGGACGATTTCGCCACCATCTGATCCAAAATCGCCCATAGTAAATCCAAAAATCAATACTGCAGTCATGGCTAAAATGCCCAGCGCTGCAATCACTTTCGCAATATTCATATTTGATCCTTATATAACCAGCAAAATTCCTAAAATCAATTCAACAGCAAAACTTATGATATTTGAGGATATGGCCGACTTATCCACCAGAATGGAAATTCCCCGCACTAAGGCCATAGCCAGATATGTGATTCCCAAGATGAGATAGGCTTCCCTGGTGTTGAAGTATATGACTGCCCCTCCCAGTCCGACAAATAAAGCGCCCAGAATAGTTCTGATCTCAGTGATACCTCTCCCTCCAACCGGCTCCAATCCTGTAAAACCAGGAACTTTCATAGGCCAGAATAGTGAAACTAGACCTGTTATTATGGTAGCAGCACCCCCGATAATTTTAATAATCTGTAAGATCATGATGATTTTCCTTTTGGTGGTAAGGGAATAAGGACTGAAGTATTCTTTTTGTAAACCTCATAGTCAGCTTGGTCACCCCATTTTTCATCGGCTCTTTTTTCAAGCATAGGAACACCACTTACACGGGTCAACAATATTGTGATAAATACAGGTGAGATCAAAGCAACCCACTGCCAACCAACCAAAACAGGTAAAGCAATGATCGTCACGCCAACCCAGAGCACGATTTCTCCGAAATAATTAGGATGCCGGGACCAGGACCATAATCCCGATTGGATGAATTTTCCTTCATTGATTGGGTCTTTGCGGAAGTCGCTCTTCTGCCGATCAGCAATGGCTTCCATTCCAAAACCAAATGCCCAAACCAGAATACCGATTATTGCGAAAATATCGAAATCAACGCGCTTCTGCGATGTCACAACAACCAAGGCCGCAGCCAGTGAGAAAGTTACCCATAATCCTTGAAGTGTCCAGGTTTGCAGGAATCTTGGAAAAGATTGCTTGATCTCCCGGAACCGCCTGTCCTCACCGGCTTTTATAATACGCTGATATAAAAATGTTCCCAGCCGAAAAGCCCAGATCGCTACCATACCCAGCAGCACCCAAGATCGAAAATCCTTTACCGGGCTGAGGATAACTGCAATTACCATCACCGTGATATAGGTGATGCTTCCAGTAAGATCAAAGAATTTTTCAGTCTTATTTATATAGGCAGGGATAAAAACAACCCATTGGATCAAGAATGCCAGGCCTATTCCAAGAGCATAAATTGGCAATCCGCCCACTTTATACCCGCCCTGGCTGCCGGCCAGCGCGACCCCTAAACCAAGCAGTACTATTACCAAGATTCCA
This sequence comes from Anaerolineales bacterium, assembly GCA_049644685.1. Taxonomy (GTDB): domain Bacteria; phylum Chloroflexota; class Anaerolineae; order Anaerolineales; family UBA11858; genus B10-G9. Next base: position 403 of record JBARSJ010000098.1, on the reverse strand, counting down.
ACAGAATATCGTATATTTTCTTTACTCATCTTTATTTCCTTATACAGAAACTAAATTATTTAAATGTCCAATTTTTTTAAGCTTTCGAAACTAGCGCAAAACCGACCGCTCCCGGTCCAAGATGGGCGCCGATCACGGGTGTTATATCCATTGAAAAGATCTCGCCTTCAGGTATATATTTCTCAATTTTCTTTTTGAATTCCTCAGCTTTTGCATGGGCATTTGTATGCAGCAAAGCGAATCTTTCTATAGGAATACGAGCTTCCAGCAGAGAAATTAATCTTTTTTCAGCCCGGAAGGACGTCCTGACCCGATCCGATCCCGGTTGGCCATCTTTCATTGTTAAGATAGGTTTGAGTTGGATCAAACTTCCTATACCTGTCATAAACCTGTTCATGCGACC
>JBARSJ010000097.1:0-2285 GCA_049644685.1 Anaerolineales bacterium | reverse complement strand
CCCATACATCGAGACATTGGGCTGCATTGAGTTCCAGGCTGGTTTCCAGACTGACGCTCAAGTCATGCAGTAGAATGCAAATGTTCATCAACAATTGGGTAAAACCAATTCGTCGCTGATATTGCATCAAGAGAGCGGGCTGAATGACCGGCCCGCTCTCTTTCGGATTTATGGTTTAATAACATTAACGGAGTTCGTGTGTTGCGAATTGTGTATTGCCTGGAAGAGTTAGTTTAGGTCATGGAATACATAATCCGGAAGACACAAATTTTTTAAGGAGATACTCTATGTGGAAATATTTAGGGAAAAGGGTACTGCAGGTCTTGCTAACATTATTGTTATTCCAAATTGTCACTTACTTATTAATGGATGCCCAGCCAGGTGACATTGCTGATCTGCTGACTATGAACCCGGATATCCCCCCAGCCCAGCGAGATATTTTACGCAGGGATTTAGGGTTGGACCGCCCCCCCCTCGAGAGAGCTGTCTTATATATCAGCAACTTCTATAAAGGGGATTTGGGAGTTTCCTTCTCGCAGTATCCGAGACCGGTCCTTGAAATTATCATGGAGAGACTACCCCGAACTCTGGTGTTGTTTATGACCGCAACCCTGGTTTCATTTTGGGCTGGTTTTTCATCGGGAAAGGTGCTTGCCTGGAAGCGGGGTGGTTTAATTGAATATTCGTCAACGCTGATTGGAGTGTTTCTCTATACGGTGTTTACCCCCTGGTTTGCGTTAATGATGATCTGGTTATTTTCCGTCAAATTAGGTTGGCTGCCCCCCGGCAAATTTTTAGATCCGCTCTTATGGTTGGACACACCGGAACATGTGAACGCTAATTTTATCTTTATGCGTATGGTCTTGTCAGCATTGATCGGCTCAGGGATGACGGTTGTTGGTTTGGTTCTTTCCTCACTCCTGCCGCGTTCCTGGCGACAGGCTGGTAACTGGGCCAGCGTAATTGTCCCCTTTGGATTGGTATTTGTGTTCTGGAAATATTTAACGGGAGGATTGGGAAGTTATGCCTGGGATATACTCTCCCACCTGGTCCTGCCGGTTTTGACTGTGACTTTAATTGGCTATGGTGGAACGATGCTCTTAACCAGGACAAGCATGCTGGAAACGCTGCGGGAAGACTATATTTTATCAGCCAAGGCGAAAGGATTGCCTGAAAAGATGATTCGTGATAAACACGCTGCCCGAAATGCTTTGCTGCCGGTCTGGACGGGTCTTGTTTTTGCCATTGGCGGATCTCTCAGCGGCGGGATCATCACCGAAACGATCTTCTCTTGGCCCGGGATAGGTTTAACTCTGCTGCAAGCAGCCACGGTTGAGGACATTCCTCTGGCGATGGGGGCGCTTACGGTCACTGGCGTTCTTACCCTGATCAGCCACCTGGTCGCAGATGTCGGCTATGCTTTCCTTGATCCCCGTATTCGCTATCATTAAAATGAGGAACCGATGAAAGGAGTTTTATCATGACTGTAGTACAGAACTCAGAAAGAGTTTTAGAACCGCTTTGGCGAATACGTTTAAAATTGTTTGCTCGAGGATTTAAGAAAAATTGGGCATTGTTTGCCGAAAGTCCCATTGGTTTAATTGGGTTGGGTGTGATTGTTTTTTTTGGTTTGATTGCTTTGGCGCAGCCGATTCTGGTCAACACCGTCTGGGAACCAAAAGTTTACGATGCCATCAATGGCTTTGATATTGAAATCCCCTATCATCCCTCTCCTCCCTCAGCCAGACACCTGCTGGGAACGGATGTGCTGGGACGCGATGTGCTCAGCCAGTTGATGTACAGCTCGCGATTTGAGTTTGCCCTGGGTTTAATTTCCGCGATCGTTACTGTCTTGATCGCAACCACTATCGGTGCCGTCTCGGCTTATTTTGGCGGTTTGGTGGATACTTTATTAATGCGTCTGGTAGACCTGGTGATCATGGTACCCTTTTTAGCGGTTTTAATTGTGATGAGTGCATTAATGGGTGTAGGGATGATTGAGCTAGCACTTGTGATCGGGATTTTATCAGGTTTTGGGGGGACAGCAATTGTGATTAAATCTCAAGCTCTCTCAGTTAAGGTAAAACCATTTGTTGATGTAGCTCGTGTCGCCGGAGGGGGACATGCCCACATCATCTTCACTCACCTGGTACCTAATTTGATGCCCATTTCTCTGCTTTACATGATGTTTGTGGTCACGTCGGCGATTTTCTCCGAGGCAGTACTATCTTTCTTCGGTCTTACAGAAATCCAGATGAGTTGGGGATTGATGATCAACACTACCC
>JBARSJ010000096.1:0-1866 GCA_049644685.1 Anaerolineales bacterium | reverse complement strand
TCCTGGATCGTCCTATCATCTATCAAGGGAGCCCAGGCCCGGGGATATTCCAGAACTAGGCGGACAATAGCGTCTTCCATCGCCCCTGGAGCTGGCAGAGCGCCGATAACCTGATCGGTGATATCTTCCTGGGTTTCCAGTTTCAGATAATAGTCATGAAAGGGCCTGATCCCGGACAACTTACGCCACTTTACATCCGTTTGTCCTTTATCCACATCGGCGATGATGAAGAACTTATCGTCCCTGGCTTCCCCGAAATCCACTCTTTCGATCGATCCAGAATAGATTACAGGGGGATGTTTCCCATCGTTCAGGTTTTGGGCTTTATGGATATGACCCATGGCCACATAATCCAGCCGGGGGTCAGCTACCATGGACTTCGGAAGTACAAAGTCTTTTCCCAGTAAAACTGTCCGCTCTCCCCCATAAACCGCACCTTCCACAGAAGCATGGGCAGTCAGGATGGTTGGAAGATTAGGATCAGCCTGGTCCAGCCATTTGGTAAGCACGTTTGAAAGACGTTTTTCCATTTCCTCATAGAGTTGGCCGAGATCCCGGGTCTGCAGATCCAGATACGCCATCAGGCCTGAGCGGGATACCCAGGGGACTGCTAGAAGCTGCATATCAAGTTGTTTGCCTGGAGCACAGAGGTCCTTTAGTTCATCCGGACCCAGGAATGCGGGTTTGTCCACCACCAAGACGTGAGGAACGCTGAGGGTAGAAAATTCCTCCATAGCGTGAGCCCTGGCTACTGACGGGGATACATCATGGTTTCCTACCAGTAGGATCTTAGGAATCTGTGCATCTGAAAGGCGCATGATCCTTTTCCCCCATTCCCGCTGGAAGGTGGGGGCCGGGTCGCGGTTTTTATAGGCATCGCCGGCAAAGATCACGCAGTCGACTTGCTCTGATATAGCAGCGTCCACTATCTCATCGAGTGATTTCAAAAAATCCATCACCCTAAGTGGCAGCCCTGTATCCGGATCCTGCCGGCCATAGTTGGCCATATCGATATGAGAGTCTGCAAAATGTAGTATTTTCGGCATAACTAAGCTCCTTCAAAGTGAATTTGATTATTCTGTCGTATACCATCAGGAAACCAGTGTGAGAGATCCATGTGAGCAAATTCCTGGCTAAATGTCAGTTTGAGTATTTCCCCCAGAGTAGCAGCTATCTTCGCTATGATCAGCAGCTGGAAAGAACGCAAATGAGCGTTATTATAGGGGGTACTGATGGCAATTCTGTTCCGATTCTCTGTGACTGCCACCCGGATATTTCCGCAAGTACTGACCTGGGTAAATAGTTGGCCGTTGAAACATTTCTGGGGTGGTTCTCTGGTCAGTCCAACATCTTCTGCAAATTTCCCAATAACTCCTTCCTTTAGTGGACTGGGGTAATCAAGTACGATATCCATCTTTCTTCTCCCTTAGATAGAAATACCCCCTCTCTGAATAGAAGAGAGGGGGTATTTTAGGGTTGATTTTTTTGGGCAGCTGACTAGAACGGAATGTCGTCCTCTTCCAGGTCTCCGCTGCCATTACGAGCGCTACCCAGCATGATCATCTCTTGGACCACGACCTTGGTGAAATACTTGGTTTCACCATCCTTGTCATAGGATTCGGTCTTCAGTCGGCCCTCGACGTAGATCCTGTCCCCTTTTTTCAGGTGCTCCTCGATAACAGTGGCGAGCCCTTTCCAGGCCTCGAGATTGAACCACTGGGTATCTTCAACGCTTTCACCGTCCTTGTTCCTGAAGGTGCGGTTGGCCGCCAGTGAAAATGAAGCAACCTTAGTGGCATCCTGGGGAGTGGTCCGGATCTCAGGATCTTTACCCAGGTTGCCGATTAGCTGTACTTTGTTTAATCC
>JBARSJ010000095.1:0-28717 GCA_049644685.1 Anaerolineales bacterium | reverse complement strand
ATTTAGCACTGTCCCTACTTATACTTGGGGTGTTTTTCTTAGCCGGATGCGCGGGATCTCAAGCCGAGCTAGAACCCACCCCGTTTATTGAAAAAGCCGAGGGTGAAGAAGGAGATCCTTTCATCGGCATACCTAACCCGGCATCTTTTTACTGCCAGGAAATGGGATATGAACTGGAACTGCGGGATACCGATAAAGGAACCCAGGGTATCTGTATATTCCCTGATGGAAAAGAATGTGATGAATGGGATTTTCTGGCCGGTCGCTGCGGACCTGAATATTCATTCTGCCAGAGGCAGGGATACACCATCATAGCTGGCGACAATATCGGAACCTGTGTCTTCCCAGATGGGTCATCCTGCCCGGAATATGATTTGTTTATCCAGGAATGTGAACCTCCCAAATAAGCAGTAATCCCCGAGGTGGGTTTTTTCAGCATACGAACCAAATCAGACACAACAAGCTTTAATATTTGTTGTGTCTGATCTTATTACTCATCCCATCTCCTCCTAAAACTAAGGAGAACAACCCATGACCTCTAATCAATCTCTACCCAAGAAGGATCTACAGCATATCATTGAATCGGCTCAACGTTTAGGAATTGAGTTGAACGAATCAGATGCCCTGCAGTGGCTGACTGCAATCTCTGCTGCCCAGGAAGAAGATGAGGTGGTTTTTGATAAACGAGCCGGCGTATTCGGCCACAAGGTTTCGATGCTTGATTTCAATTCTGAAGACCTGGCCCACTTCAGAAAATTGGGGCAGCTGGTTGAATTTATTGATATTCCCGGGAAAATTGAGACTGCTTTGGCTCTTTCTGGATCAGCAGCCCAGTCCAAAATCCAGATCTATCCAGGTGATGCGGATTATTTTGAACGTATAAATATTATTGCCGACAGTCGGAAAGAATCCTGTCAGATGTTGGCTGAATTGATACGCGAGAAAGCGCTGTCAACTGCATCAGGACCAACTTTCCAGTTAATGGAAGTCCGTTTTGGATCCTATCCCGTTAATGTCATTAGAGGGGATCGCGCCTATTCAGCCGGCAGTTCTATCTCCTGGACAGTTGATCAAATCCAGGAAGGCCGGATCAAGGCAACCTCTCCCTCCGGTGATCCGCTGGTTATTGACTGGTTTGAAATCTCCCAAGATCCCGGCTGGTGTAAATTGGATTGGGTGGTTGCGGATCCCATTCGGGGAGAATTGGTAAATGCCAGCAATATGCTGGATGTCACCTGGGAAGCTCCGGATGGATCGATCACCCCCTTGGATGGTTTCCTGGATCCCTATTTCCAGGAAATTTACCTGGATGTGGATTCAATTCCGATCTTTTCCAAACTTGCCCAGCATGTCTCCGCCAACGCCTTGGACCAATACATCACCCAGTTGGAAAAAGAGGTTAATAAATACCTTACCAAAGATATAAATTATGGAAAAGCTGCCAAAAGGATGTACAACATATTTCGATTAACCGGCAAGTACGGCGAGGCTGCTCTGATCCGGGAACTGTTCGATGAGCCTTCATCGATGCTTTACCAGGTCTGGGCGCTGATTCGCACCATGGATGAATGCAGTTTTCCCGAATCGAGCATCTCGGCAGACAGCGTTAAATCCCAGGCTGACCAGCTGATTTTGGAAGTAGTCCGGGCTCTGGAAGGAGATGAGGAAACCGTTGTAGTCCAGCATTTACTTCAGCTAAGAGATGCATTGGAGGATCAAAGACAAGGCCAAAATCTTCCTCTCCATGTGGAAACTGCCCGGGATGAAGTGATCAATATCGTAAACAACTTCTTTTACGAGAAATTGACCACAGTCCCTGAAATAAAAAGCTACATGGATGCCATCCAGAACTGAAAAGCCAGAAGAAGAGAATACCTATAAAAAATTCTGGGCACTTATTACCAACTTGCTTTTCCGGAAAAAGACGCTATAATATCCAGCAATAAATAAAACGCATTGACCGGGACGAGTAGCGGAATCAGTCCTCAACAGGGAAAGAAAGTCAGAGACTGAAAACTTTCTTGACGGACTATCCGTAAAAACCCCCCGCGAGCGGAAACCCGAACCCCTCTAGTGGATAGTAAGGTGAACCGATTGGCCCCGTTACAGGCCCCATGAGATAAGTCCGGCAGCATTCTAGGCTCTGGCTTAAATCTGGGTGGAACCGCGAGAAACTCTTGCCCCAGTTGGCAGGAGTTTTTATTTTTTTTGGAGGTGTGTTATGGCAAAAGACAATTATCTGGGATCTGAGCTATGGAAAATCAGGCATTCCACGGCCCATGTGATGGCTCAAGCAGTGCGGGATCTATTCCCTGAAGGCGCTGCCAAGATTGCCATTGGTCCCCCTATCGCTGATGGTTTTTACTACGATTTTGACCTGCCCCGACCCTTAACTCCGGAGGATCTGGAAGAAATTGAAAAAAGAATGTGGAAAGTTTTCTCTGAGGGGCATGAGTTTATTCGCAGGGAATTATCTGCCGATGAGGCCCGTGAGATTTTTAAGGATCAGCCTTATAAACAGGATTTGATTACTGGCCTGGAAGCTGGTGGATTTGACGAATATGGAGAGCCGTTGGAAGAAGAGACGGTAATCTCGATCTACACCCACGACGATTTTGTTGACCTGTGCCGGGGACCACATGTTGGGAGCACCAAAGACCTTAATCCCAAAGCGGTAAAACTGCTCAATGTTGCCGGCGCTTACTGGCGTGGAGATGAGCGGAACCCCATGCTGCAGCGAATTTACGGTACCGCCTGGAAAACAAAGCAGGAGTTAAACAAATACCTCCAAAAATTAGAGGAGGCGAAAAAGCGCGACCATCGGCGGTTAGGAAAAGATCTTGATCTCTACAGCACCAACCCCGAGGTTGGCAGTGGTTTGGTGCTCTGGCATCCCAACGGGGCTTATGTACGCTACAAAGCGGAACAATACTGCATGGATGAGCACCTGAAGAACGGGTACGAGTTCGTTTATTCACCCCATATCGGAAAAGCTCACCTGTGGGAAACCAGCGGACATTTAACCTGGTACGAAGAAAACATGTATTCCCCCTTGGATATTGATGAGGAATCATATTTTCTAAAACCAATGAACTGTCCTTTCCATATCATGATCTACAAAAACTCACTTCACAGCTACCGGGATCTTCCCCTGCGCTGGGCGGAGTGGGGGACGGTATACCGGTACGAGCGCAGCGGCGTTCTACACGGCATGATGCGGGTTCGTGGATTCACCCAGGATGATGCCCATATCTTCTGCAGCCCGGAGCAAATGCCGGAAGAAATCGACCGGGCGCTTAACTTCTGCCTGCACATTCTGCGCGGATTTGGCATGAAAGAGTTCCATGCTTATCTGGCAACCCGCGACCCTGACAAATCCGCTGGGGATAGTGAACGCTGGGATGACGCCACTGAAGCACTGCGCTCCGCTCTGGAACGGGCACAATTACCCTTCGACATTGATGAAGGCGGAGCTGCTTTTTACGGTCCAAAAATTGATCTTAAAATGATCGACGCCCTGGACCGGGAATGGCAGCTAAGCACCATCCAGTTTGACTTTAATCTGCCCGATCGTTTTGACCTGACCTACATTGCTGAAGATGGAAACCAGCATCGTCCCTATATGATCCACCGGGCTTTACTGGGGTCTATGGAGCGGTTTATGGGCGTTTTGGTCGAACATTACGGAGGAGCTTTCCCGTTCTGGCTGGCTCCAACTCAAGCTGTTTTGATTCCAATTACGGATCGCAATCTGCCCTATGCTGAAAAGGCTGCAGATCAACTGCGGGAAAACGGCATCCGGGTCAAAGTTGATAGCAGGACAGACCGGATGGGCGCTAAAATTAGGGATGCAGAGAAATTAAAGATCCCCTATATGCTGGTTATAGGAGACCGGGAAGAGGAAGCTGGAACAGTAGCACCCCGATTACGAACGGGTGACCAGCTGGACTCAATCAGCATTGAAGAGCTTCTGATCAGAATGACTGAGGAAATAAAAAACCACGACCAAGTCTAAAGCACCGGGGCAGCGGAGGTCACTGAGACACCCGCTGCCCCCGTATTCCTCCGTTGACGTTTTTCCCTTATATATGGTATTATCGAAGTCTAAGTTCAAACAAAAAGGAGAGAACAATAGGAAAAATTAACTACTGGGCGAATGATCGTATCAGGGCTCGCGAAGTTCGTCTAATTGGTCCCGAAGGGGAAAACATAGGAGTAGTTCCAACAGAAGAAGCCCTAGCAATTGCGAAAGAAGCCGAGTTAGATCTGGTTGAGGTATCTCCCAATGGCAATCCGCCTGTTTGTAAGGTCATGGATCTGGGGAAATTTCTCTACGAGCAGGAAAAAAAGCGCCAACGGGCTCGCAAGGCACAAAAAATCGTTGAGGTAAAAGAAATTCGCCTGCGCCCAAAAACCACCGATCATCACCGAACTTTTAAAGTACGAGACGCTCGAAAATGGCTTACTAGCAACAAGAAGGTTAATGTCCGGATTCAATTTCGGGGTCGGGAAGCGCATTATCCAGAAATTGCCCTGAAAATGCTGAATGGTATTGCTGAAGAACTCAGCGATGTTGGTGTTGTAGAACAAAGACCTTCCCGGGAAGGCTATTCCATGCTCATGGTTATAGCCCCTGTAAAAGAATAACTCTTCCTTTTCTAAGTTTCCCAGAGGTGTACAGGGTGGTTTTTACCCAACCTAAACCGCCTTCCCTCTGTTTGTCTGCCCCTCAATTTAGAAAACCGGAAAACCAGGTTGGAAACATCATTTATCGCAGCTGCTGGGTGCAGCAACAGGTGCTTTTCCAGGATGGAAATCGTAACCGGCGCCCAGGGGACTGCAGGAGAGAACAGAATGGCACGAGTAAAAACAGGTTCAAACCGCCGGCGACGGCACAAGAAAATAATCAAAATGGCGAAAGGTAATTATGGCACGAGAAGCCGTCTTTACCGCCGCGCAAACGAAGCTATGTTGAAGAGTCTCTGGTATGCATACCGGGACCGCCGCACAAGGAAACGGGATTTGCGCCGCTTATGGATTACCAGGATCAACGCTGCCTCCCGGTTGAATGGTCTTCCTTACAGTCGCTTCATTTACGGATTAAAGGAAGCTAAGATTAACCTCAATCGCAAGATGCTGGCAGATATGGCCGTCCGTCATCCGGAAGCTTTCACAGAAGTGGTGGAGAAAGCCAAAGCAGCCATCAGCTAAAACTACAATCATGCTAAGAAGGACAGGGCAATCCTGTCCTTTTTTGTTTTAATGCTACAATCGATTCTGACGGGTTTTATTTTAAGAACTGTTAAAGCTTTATCTCATTGATCACAAGAAAAGTAGTGGTTTATGAACAAAATCCTGCGGGAAAAAACATTTCCCTCTAAACTCGCCAGCCAGCCGGTTCAGGACCCTATCTCCCCGGCAAACGCGGATGTTAGCTTTGTCCTTGCCAGCAACCAGCTCAATTACAGCGAAAAGCCAGCCGCCTCAATCACCTCTAATGCAGCTTCTGTATACTACTTGGTTTGGAACCAGGCTCAGTTATGATTTCTTCCGTCCAGAACCCCAAAATTAAGCGCATACGGCTTCTGCAAACCCAATCCAGATCCCGGAAAAAAGAGCGTGCATTTATTATCGAAGGAGTCCGCCTACTTGAGGAAGCCCTTAATGCTTTCCAGATCCCGGAGCTGGTAATTTACACATCGGATCTCGATCCCCGCAGTCAAAAGCTGGTAGCGGCGTTTCTAGAACAGAAGGTTCCTTGTGAGGAAGTATCTGAGGAAGTAATCAAAGCAGCCAGTGATACAGAAACGCCTCAGGGGATTCTTGCTGTCCTGCCTCTCAAACCGCTTCTCCTGCCAGCGGAGGCTGATTTTTTGATGATTGCGGATGAAATCCGCGATCCAGGCAACCTGGGTACACTGCTGCGCACTGCGCAGGCAGCCGGTGCGGACGGGTTTTTACTCTCTCCTGGAACGGTGGATCCCTTCTCTCCCAAGGTAATTCGAGCGGGAATGGGCGCCCATTTCCGGCTTCCGATATTAAACTGCAGCTGGGAAAAGATCTGCCAGATCACCGATGGTCTGACTATCTTCGGGGCGGACATGAGGGGAGGTTCCCGGATTTGGGATGCTGATCTTAGTCTACCTCTGGCCTTGATCCTTGGCGGAGAAGCCCATGGGCCAGGAAAACACTCACGAGATCTGGCTGACTCCTGGATTCATATCCCCATGAATGATGGTTCCGAATCCCTAAATGCTGCTGCTGCTGGGGCAGTTCTGATGTTTGAAGTCCTCCGTCAGCGAACTCAAGAGTCACCGCTTTGATATCCTTGCTGGAAAGATAACCATTTATGACTAATAAAACTCTGCCGATTAACCAAATTATTCACGGGGATGCTGTTCAGGAAATGAATGCGCTCCCTGAGAATTCGATCGACCTGATCTTTGCGGATCCTCCTTATAACATGCAGATTAAAGGCGACTTATGGAGGCCGGATTTCAGCAAAGTGGATGGCGTGGATGATGATTGGGATAAATTTGATGATTTCCGAGCCTATGACTCTTTTACAATAGCCTGGTTAAAAGCTGCCCATCGGCTGCTGAAAGACGATGGGGCCATTTGGGTAATTGGTACCTATCACAACATTTACAGGGTTGGAAAACTACTCCAGGATATCGGATTCTGGATTATTAACGAAATTATCTGGGAAAAAATTAATCCCATGCCGAATTTCCGCGGCGTTCGTTTTACGAATGCCCACGAGACATTAATTTGGGCTAAAAAATCAGAGCGTGGAAAATATACTATCAATTATCACGCCATGAAACCCTTTAATGATGGGAAACAAATGCGCAGCGTCTGGAATCTACCAATCTGCAAAGGGAAAGAGCGAATCCGGTTAAATGGAGAGAGGGTTCACTCCACTCAAAAACCCCTGGGGTTGCTGTACCGCGTGATTCTTTCTTCCACAAATCCGGGAGATGTGATTCTCGATCCCTTCTTCGGCACCGGAACAACCGGATCTGCTGCTAAAATCCTGCACAGGAATTGGATTGGAATCGAGCAGGATGAATTTTACATTCCCATAGCCAAGAAACGGATTGACCAGATTCAACCAGAAGAGTATACAATCCAAGCCTTCGATATCAAGGATAAAAAACGTTTGGCGCCCCGGGTGCCTTTTCCATATTTGCTTGAATACGGGTTAATCAAACCCGGACAAGCCTTGTATTTTAATCAAAACCCGGAGCAAACTGCAGTTGTGAAACCAAACGGAAATCTACTTTACAACGGATTTGAAGGGTCAATTCATCAAACAGCAAAACATATCCTGGAGGGAAAACCGGGGAATGGCTGGCTGCACTGGTTTTTTGCAGATAAGAATGGGGAGTTCCTCTCTATTGATACCCTGAGGGAAATCATCCGTATTGATTTAAATGAACCCACGGAATAACCCAAACAACTAAAGTAAATCTAATTCTTCAAAACCAATATTTGATCCAGGATACAATAGATGAAAATACGCTCAGTGACCTATTTTGAGAATCCAGGTGATCCCGTCCGGAAAGAAGCCCTCAACCGCTCGGAAAAATTTTCCAGAGAGGCAAAAAAGCTCTTCGAGGCTGCTGGGTATCAAGTCCAAACGATCCGCTTTGCTTCACCCCCGTTTCCTCTCATTTTACAGGATTTACAGAATGAACGGGTTTTATCCTACGCAGGTGATTTAGAACGTTCACTGAACTCCCTTGGTTTTGATTACCTGTCTCTCGGTCCTGCCATACCTTCCCATCCAGAGAGTTACGCCCTCGTCCCGGATATAATTCAGTCGACAGAAAACACTTTCTGCTCCGGATTAATGACTGACCCCCAAAAAGGCATCTCTTTAAGTGCTGTCCGTTCTTGTGGAGAAATCATTCACCATCTTGCCCCAATTGATCCAGATGGTTTTGCTAACCTGTTCTTTGCCGCCCTGGGCAATGTGCCTCCCGGCGCTCCATTTTTCCCGGCAGCTTACCACGGAAATGAAAAACCATTTTTTGCCCTCGCTTTGGAGGCGGCTGATCTTGCAGTGAAGGCTTTTTCAGAAGCTTCTTCTTTTGAAGAGGCTAGCAGCAATTTGATCATTCTTCTCGAAGATCAGGCAAGGACCCTAACCGGGATTTCCCAAGAATTGGAGAAAATCACCACCGCCGCATACAAGGGAATTGATTACTCACTTGCTCCGTTTCCCCAAGCCAGCCTATCCATCGGCACTGCCCTGGAATCTCTCGGGGTGAAACGATTTGGGGACCATGGCTCTTTAGCAGCTGCTGCCTTCCTTGTCAATATTATCGACCGGGCTGATTTTCCCCGTACCGGGTTCAGCGGGTTAATGCTCCCCTTGCTGGAAGATGCTGTGCTGGCAAATCGGGCAGCTGAAGGTTTGCTCGGAATTAAGGATTTACTGCTTTATTCCACTGTCTGCGGAACAGGATTGGATACGATACCACTTCCCGGGGATCTGTCTCCGGAACAGATCACAGCAATATTATTTGACCTAGCAGCTCTCTCAGTCAGACTCAACAAGCCTCTTACAGCCCGATTAATGCCGATTCCAGGAAAAAACAGCGGGGATCCCACAAAGTTTGATTTTCCATATTTTGCCAATAGCAAAATTCTGGATGTGCAGGCTGAGGAATTGGTAAATATGTTTTCAGGAGATGGGTATCTGAACTTGAAACATCGTTGAGGTTGACAAACGGACGGGAGGAATCGTTGAAAAGTTTAAGGTTTAAGGTTGGTTTTCTAGCTACCCAGGTGTCTACAGAAGCACATTATCTCTTCGAATAAGCCCCTCCTATCTGTCATCCTGAGCCCTTCGATACGCTTCCGCTCTGCGTCAGCTACTCAGGACAGGCTCTACGAAGGATCCATAATGAGATTAGGAAGCAAAGCAAGTCAATCTTCAAATACTCCTCTGTTTGTTTCTTTGAGCTCCCTATGGATTCCTCACGGAGCATGTCCTGAGGAAAATCGAAGGGTTCGGAATGACAAAAAGAGAGTGTCTAACCCTGCTCATTTCCCCCTCTCAATCTAAACCTAAACAGCTCTAACCATATCCTGTAAATATTCCAGACGGGCATCAGCCAAACCTGGCAATGCCTGCAAAGCAAAAAAAGGACCGCTTCCCTCAATGACCAGGGAGGAAGCGACATTTCCATACAAAACAGCCTGGAGGGGATCAAAGGTGCGCCGAAATCCAGCTAAAAACCCGCCGCAGAAAGCATCTCCCGCTCCGATTGGATTCTGAACCCGGGCTGGATAAGCGGTGATATCCCACCTTTTTCCCGAAGCCGCATCATAAAGATACTGACCGTTAGCACCTCTCTTGATAATCACCAGATCACATCCATACCAGCATAACTCAGCTGCCATTTCCCACAGATCAATCTTTTTTCCTTTAAAAAGCTTTTTAAGATCCTCTTCCGCTGGAAGAAAGGCGGTGAGCCCGGTAATGAGAGCGGGTATGTCACCAAAATAAGCTGGATCCATGTAGGAAGAAGAGGGATCTAGCGTGATGGTTGAAAAGCCTTGCTGGCGTAACACCGCTGGCAGGAGATTATGGGTAAGGTAATCCAGGGGACAGAGATGAGCTCCAGTGGCGGATAAAAATTCCTGGGGAATATCTCCTTCCCGGATCGATGTGTCTTTTTTGGTTCTTCTATCAATGGGGAAATTTTGTTGAGAAGTGTATCCAATTAATGCTGGAGGCAATGACTTTCCCAACCTGGAAAAGTGGGGAACGGGATCATTTACCTGGCGGGTTTGGTACCCCTGATGGATATAACACGCCCTGAGATCTACTGCTTGCGGGAGAACCACCACACCATCAATATTAATTCTCTGGTTGGAGAAATCTTCAAGCCAGGCTTGAGGAAAATCCTCTCCAACTCTGGTTAAAATACCCGGTGATTCTTCCTCTTCCCAAACCAAATAACCCACGGATGCATATAGCGCGTTTCCTCCGGGTGCATCCAGCAGCCACTGATCATCAGCGTCTAGGGAGAATTCCCGCTGGAATTCTCCGACAAAGACATCCCGCGGGAATGGATTTTTTGGGGACATATAGGTAAGTTTTTACTGGCCTGCTGTAATTATTGACCAAGGCTGGATACTTGCCGTAAAAAGGCGATGATTGAACCCCCAATTTTAATCCCATCTCCGGCTGTAAGCTGGACTTTTTCCCCTTCCTCGATCCGCTTCGTCAATAAATATCCTGCACCTGCGCCAGTTACTGCACCCAGGATCGCGCCCAGGATAATATACAAACCAAAACTTTCCTGTCCTTCCTGATTTTCATCATTCATAACCAAATACCACCTTATTAATTATTTTCACCGGGATTGATTATTCTATTTTATATCGGGGCTTTTCTCTGGAAAAAATTGCCTTGAATCCCTTCAGATAAGCTGTCGGTTGGATAACCGGTTGAACAATAATCTCTGAAAACTTGCTCACTCCATCGCGAATTTTATCGAGAAATTCCACTATCCTGCTGGTGATTGGGGGTAACCCGCGAATCATCCTGACTGACAAAACAACAAAAGCGCTTAGAATTACGAGAATTATCAAGGAAAAAAACAAAACCGGCAGGATCAGCAGAACGGTTGATAACTCTGCAAACCGGGAGATATTTCCCGCTCCAACCCCACTTGCGATCCTGATACAAATCAGCAGGATAAATATGGTTCCTGCAGCTGCCGGGAAGATTATTTGCCAGAAACTTGAACCTGCCGGATTTTCTTTTTTCTCTGCCATGGTAACGATATTGTAGCATGGATTTAATCTGAGAATATATGGGCTATGAAAGCTAAATTGCTTTTTCCTTAATGTTGAAGTTGACTTTTGAGGAATTATTATTTACACTGAAATTATGCTGGCACGCGTATACTCCTGCGCCGTGCTGGGGCTGGAGGGGGTCTTAGTAGAAGTAGAAGTGGATTTCGGTACCGGGCTGCCTAATATCACCGTGGTTGGACTTCCGGATACCGCCGTCAAAGAAAGCCGGGAGCGAGTCCGGGCTGCGATTAAAAACATACCTGTCAAATTCCCCCGCAAACCAATTATTATCAATCTGGCGCCGGCGAATGTGCGCAAGGAGGGTCCTGCCTACGACCTGCCGATGGCCGTAGGGATCCTAATCACCATCGGACATATCCCTCCAGAAGCGGTGGATGATATGGTCATTGTCGGGGAACTCTCCCTGGACGGAAGTACCCGCCATACACCGGGATTGCTGCCCATGGCTGCCATGGCTCGCGAGGGGGGATTCAAGACTATTTGCGTTCCAGCAAAGGATGCCGCGGAAGCAGCACTGGTTCCGGGTCTGCGGGTTCTGCCGGTGAATACTCTTCAGGAATTGCTTGAGCACTTGATAGCTGTGGAACCCATCAAGCCCTTTAAAACCAAACCATTCGCTGAGCTGCCGGCTCAAGTGGCTCAAACAGATTTCCAGGAAGTCAAAGGGCAGGAGCATGTCAAACGGGCTCTCGAGGTCGCGGCAGCCGGGAACCATAACATACTGATGAACGGACCACCCGGGGCTGGTAAAACCTTGCTGGCGAGATCTCTGCCGGGAATTATGCCCCGTATGTCCATCGATGAAGCCCTCGATGTAACCCGGATATACTCTATACTCGACCAGCTCCCATCCAACACGCCGCTCATCCAGCACCGCCCGTTCCGGGCGCCCCACCATACCATCTCTCATGCTGGTCTGGTGGGCGGCGGCACCTGGCCCCAACCGGGAGAAATCTCCCTGGCTCATCGGGGCGTTTTATTCCTGGATGAGTTTCCCGAGTTCGGCCGCCGCGTGCTGGAGGTGCTTAGGCAACCTCTGGAAGACAAGGTCGTTACCATCAGCCGCGCCCAGGGGTCCCTGACTTTTCCTGCTAATTTTATGCTGATAGCAGCTATGAATCCCTGCCCCTGTGGGTATTACGGCGATCCTGTTAAAGAATGCACCTGCTCGTCTGCAGCTCTCACCCGCTACCAGAAACGAATCTCCGGACCGCTGCTGGATCGGATGGATATCCAGGTTGAAGTACCAAGGGTAGACTATGACAAGCTCAGTTCCAACCGGTTGGGAGAACCCTCTAATCAGGTGAGGGAAAGAGTTGAAAATGCCCGGTTCCAGCAGCTGGATCGATTAAAGGATTCTCTCCGCTCCTCAAATGGAGATATGATTCCACGGGAAATCCGGGAAAACTGTCCGTTAGACGGGGAATGTAAATCGCTGCTTAGGTCAGCCATGGGTCAATTGGGGCTTTCTGCCCGGGCTTATCACCGGGTGCTTAAACTCTCCCGCACTATTGCCGATCTATCCGGAGATGAGGTCATCAGCGCAATCCACCTTGCTGAAGCCCTGCAGTATCAGCCCCGGGAGCTATAGGAAACGGCTTCCTGGTTATACAGGGATCCTGAACTGAAAGGTTGTGCCAGAACCTTGTTTTGATTTTACTGATAACTTTCCCCCCAACCCCTCAATAACCCGTTTAACAATCACAAGCCCCAAGCCTGTACCGGGAACGCCAGCCTGTTTTGCATTTTCTGCCCGGAAGAACTCAGTAAATAATTTTTTCTGATCTTCCAAAGGAATCCCAATTCCGGTATCCTCGACACATCCCATCAGAGCCCCATCTCTATACTGCAGCCCAATTGTAATCTCTCCCTTCTCAGGGGTAAATTTCACAGCATTACTTAGCAGATTACTCCAAACACTTTTGATCTGCTCAGGCGCGGCAGTGATCTCCGGAATATTCTTGTCCACCTCCACCAACAGGCCAAGACCCTTTTGGTTGATTTCCTCCCTGTATTCTTCGATCACCTGCTCCAGTATCTCCCCCAGATTAATAAAGGAAACCTGAAAAGATTCAATCATTTCCAGATGCCCCAGCTCAAGCAGGTCTGCAATTAGTTTTCGTTCTTCCTGGGTGCGGGATATGCACTTCTCGAGAATGTCCTTCTGATCCTCGGCCGTCACATACCCTTCTAGTATCAGCTTGAGATAGTTTTCAACAGCCGCTACCGGGGATTGAAGCTCGTGAGTAACCAGGCGGATAAATTGTTTCTTAGCCTGGTCCAGTTCTTCCAGGCGAATTTTCTCCTCAGCCAACTTCTGCATCTCTGCTTTCACCCGGGCAGCTCGCTTTGCCTCCAATGAGAGCATCCGCCGCTCAAGACCCTGGTTGACCGCCAATAGCAGGATGTCGACCGAAAACGGCTTAGTGAGGAAATCATAGGCTCCCTGCTTGATCGCTGAAACTGCCATTTCCACAGTCGCATAACCGGTGATTATGATGCAAATTATTTCCGGGTCAATCTGGTGGATCATGCCTATCAAATCAAGACCGCTGATTTCAGGCATTTTGACATCGAGCAAGATCAGGTCAAAACCGTTTTCCTTGACTAGCGCAAGTCCTGATTTTCCATCCAGGGCAATCGCAACCTGAAAGCCTTCTGGTTCCAGAGCACGCTGAACTCCCTCACAAATCCCGAGTTCATCATCAATCACTAATATTCGGCTTTTTTCACTCATTGTCAATCACTATAGGGACCTAATCACCCGATCAGGGTTTCGTCTCCGTTTACATCTTCGTCTTGGCTGATGAGGTGATCTGTTTCCAGCTGTCTGAGAGGAAGTTGGATGGTAAAAGTGGTCCCCTCACTTAATCTGCTCTGGACGTTGATTTGTCCCCGGTGCATTTTTATAATCCCATATACAATCGATAATCCCAATCCGATACCTTTTCCCGGAGGTTTAGTAGTAAAGAAGGGGGTGAAAAGTCTAGCCTGGTTTTCAGGAGTAATCCCCTCTCCTTCATCCTCCACCTCAAAAATAATCTGGTCATTCATTGCCCTGCGTGTCCGCAGAATCAGCTTTCCTCCCCCTGGCATAGCATCAGCGGCGTTTGTCATTAAATTGCTGATCACTGCTTGAAGCTGAGCTTCATCTGCTTGGATTCGGGGCAGGTGAGGGTCCAGGTTAGTTTCAATTTCCATCCGAAGGTAGCGGTGATGGTTTTTCTCCAGATCAATTACCCGCCTGATGAGATGGTTGAGATTGATTTCTGCGGCATCAACCTGATGTTGGCGGGCAAAATCAAGCAGGGAGGCAACAATGGTTTTGCATCGTTCAGTCTCCCGGACAATAGTTCTGATATCTGTTTGATGCCGGTCACTGAATTTATTGTCCCTGAGCAGTACTTCAGCGAACAGCAGCACAGTCGCCAATGGGTTGTTTAATTCATGAGCAACGCCTGCTGCCAGCTGCCCCAGGGAAGCCAATTTTTCTGACTCCACAAGTTGTTTCTGAGTTTCCTGCAGCCGATCCAGCATATCGTTAAAGGAAGCGGCGAGCAGTCCCACCGCGCCCTTTCCGCAGCTAGGTGCCCGGGCTTGTAAATTTCCCTCTGCCACCAGCTGGCTAATCTGGGAGAGGGTACGCAGCTCCTGCAGCGGTCTGGTAATCTTCCTGGAAACCGGCGAGGCTAAAAGGAAGGTCATCAAAATCGTAATCACAGCCACAAGTGAAGTCCGCTTGCGGAACGTACCCAGGAAATCCAGGAAGACTTTCTGGCGGGACCCCACGTAGAGAATGCCAACGGTCTGATCCTGATGATCCAGGAGTGGTTCATAGCGTGTTATGTAATACTCGTTGACAACAAAGGCTGTGCCGACATATTCCAATCCGTTCTGGAGCACTACCTCATTAACATCCTGTGAGACCCGGGTTCCCACTGCCCGCTCCCCCTGCTCAGTCATCACATTTGTAGAGACTCTGAGATCACCGAAAAAAATTGTCGCGGTATCGATTTTAGCGCCTTCTTTGATGGCATCAACCAGCGTAAAATCATTGTTGAACAAATGGAAAATCACCACAGCTCCGATAATCCGTCCATCCTCCTGGATAGGAGCGGCTCCCACAATCCCCAAACCGGCTGATCCTTCCCTGGGATCGAATGGCTCTAAAGCCGATTTTGGAGTTTCCATCAGTTCTATTCTTGCTTGATCAGCGAGGCCGGTTTCTACGAGGATTTCCTTTGGAATCACTTCTGTAGATGAGATTAACTTACCAGTCCGCAGCACATCATCAAAAACAGTAAAACCTGACCAGCTTTTCCCAGTCTGAAGGAGAGATAGCTGATGATCTGTGGAACGCAGCACTCCAGCAATCAGGCCACCTTCATCGTCCAGGACTACAACAACCCGGTTTCCTTTCAGACTACAATCACTCAGCGCTGTTTCAATTTTGCTTTCTATGTCCCTGATTGCCAAAGAATTCCCCCTCCCCGCTTCAGCAAAAGAATTTATTACGGTATTAGAAAGAGCTAGCTGGTTTGCTGTTCGGGCAAGATCTTCCAACCGAAAATGGTAGAACAACTCCGCGGTGAGGAAGTCCTGTTCAATCCGTTCATCCATCGCCTCGGCCAGGTAAGAGGTGATCGTATTTGTAATCGCCCAATTCCCAATTCCAATAGTGAGTGCGGCTACCAAGGTAAAGGAAAACACCATAACGGCTTGTACCGGACCGCTGTAAAGGTCTTTGAGATAGTTCAGGATAATTTTCATCAGAGAAACATCCCCTCCAGCTTTTCAGTCCCGATCAGGTCAATCTGCGCTAAAATCAAACAACATCAGGAAAGAATCCTTCGTATTTTATTGATCAGCTTTTCCGGATCAATCGGTTTGCTCAAGAAAGCATCGATATGGATGTATTCATCAGTGGGGAAAAGATCTGCATAGTCCGTGTTGGCAATCGAGGTAACCATTACAATGGGAATATCCCGGGTAGCGTCATCCTCATTCATTTTCCGGCTGACGGAAACGCCGTCAAGCACCGAATCCATCATCACATCCAGAATAACCAGGTCAGGGCTGCTCTTCCGGGCCACCTGAAAGCCTTCCTTCCCACCAGCAGCCCTTTCGACTTTATATCCTTCCTTCTCCAGGACAATTCGGGTTGCATTTACAAAATCAGGATCATCATCAATAATCAGTATCGTGGACATAAAATTCTCCTATTTTGGTCTCTGGGTTTTCACCAGGCAATTTTTATTGGTGAGATGATATTCAAATTCTGCCCTGAAATGCTGGATTGCTGAGCGAACGGGATTTACCAACCCTGAACCCATGGGGCAAAAAGTATGGCCGTCTATTCCATTTGCCAGTTCCAGAAGCAGCTCAATATCTCCGGGATGCCCCAACCCATTCTCGATACGGTCCAGGATTTCGAAAATTCGCTGAGAGCCGATCCTGCAAGGTGGGCAGCGGCCGCAGGATTCATGAGCGAAAAATTTACTCAGTCGGCGGGAGGCTTCCACCATACAGGTGGTCTCATCCATGACAATGATTGCCCCGGTTCCCAATGCGCTTCCTGCCTCCTCCAGGGTTTCAAATGCCATCGGGATATCCACTCGATCCCCCGGCAGCATTGGTGTTGATGCTCCTCCTGGAATGACCGCCTTCAGCCTCTTTCCTCCCGGGATGCCGCCTGCGTGCTTGTAGATAATCTCCTTTAGAGAAATGCCCAAAGGAAGTTCATAATTTCCCGGTCGGTTAACATGGCCGCTGACGGAATAAATTTTCGGTCCTTTGCTTTCTGCAGTACCAATGCTCGCAAACCATTCCGGACCCCGTTCGATAATATGAGGAACACAAGCCAGAGTCTCAATATTCTGGACAAGCGTTGGCAAACCAAACAGCCCTACACTGGTGGGATAGGGAGGCTTCAGGCGTGGTAACCCGCGCTTTCCCTCCAGAGATTCCAACATGGCCGTTTCTTCGCCGCAGATATAGGCTCCCGCTCCACGGTGGACAGACATCTCCAGATTAAATCCGCTGCCCAGGATGTCCTCCCCTAAAAACCCCTCTTCATAGGCATCCGCAATGGCTTTGATCCAGCGTTTCACACCCAGGAAAAATTCTCCCCGGATGTAGACATAAGCCCGGGTGGCTCCCACCGCATAAGCCGCAATAAGTACCCCTTCGATAACCTGGTGAGGATCCTGTTCGACAATTTCCCGGTCTTTAAACGTTCCCGGTTCTCCCTCGTCAGTGTTGACCGCGATAATTTTAGGAAGCTCGCTGTCCCGGGGCATAAATTCCCATTTGGTCCCAGCAGGAAAACCAGCGCCGCCGCGTCCGCGCAGCCCGGATAGTTTTACCTGTTCGATGATCTCCTCGGGTTTCATCCCCAGCGCTTTCTTGACCGCCCGATAGCCGCCATGATCCAGATAGGTGGAAATCCGTTCGGAACCAGGGCGGTGGATATTCCGGGTCAAGACAGGATGGAAAGCGGCGCTGGATGAAGAGAAACTGGTATTCATCACAACTCCCCCTCCTGCAAGCTTTTTATCAGCTGCTTAATGCTCTCCAGGGTCATGTGCTCATAGAGCGTATCATTGACCCTCAGAGCAGGGGCAGAACCACAAGCAGCGATGCACTGCACTACTTCAAGAGTAAATTTCTCGTCCGGAGTTGTTTCCCCGGGCTGAATTCCCAGCAGGTTGGAGAGATAATCGATAATCGGTTCAGCGCCCCCCGCAAGATAACAGGATAATCCCTCACAGACCTGAATTCGAATTTCCCCCTGCGGTTCCAATTTGAACATAGAGTAAAAACTGGCAGTTGACCGAACCTGCCCGGGTCGTAACTCCAACCTTTCAGAAACCCGCTCAATGGCTTCCGCACTGAGCCAACCGAACTGTTCCTGGGCAAGATAAAGCGCCGCCAACAGCCTAGCCCGCTGCCGTGGATCAACATTCATTGGAGAAAGCCGGTTCCATTCATTCCCAACCATCCGGTTCTGGTATTTTCCCCACCTCTGTTTTCTAAATCCACCTGTAAACGCCTTAATACTCGACACGCAGCCAAGTTGTAATAGAAACAGACTGTTTATCTTTAGAAATACCTTATCAAAAAGATGTGACAAATCTTGTGAGATAACTGTGACAAAGTTGTGACAAATAATGGAATCCTTGCTGGAAACCGTTTCCTGCCAGCTTTAAGATCCTGGAAGCTTTGGGAGTGATCCTCCAGGGCTGTTTCCACGGGAATTGAAAAGATAAGGTTGTTTTCTTTGGCGGGGACTACAGCTATCAGGCGATTTTTATTAACAACAAAGGATGCCTAACCCTTAACGGATTGGGCATCCTTTGTGTTAATTAAGGCAACGATATCCTCGGAGAATACTATCACCAGTAATTATCCGTATTTACACAGCTTCCACTTTAACTGCACAAACTTTAAATTCCGGTATCTTTGCCACCGGATCAAGGGCGGCGATAGTCAGTTCATTTGCAGAGGCTTCCGGGAAATGAAAATTGGCATAAACCATGCCTGGTGGTACCCGGTCGGTGATCATCGCTTGCGCTTCAATCGTTCCCCGGCGTGAAGAAACTCGCACTCGCTTGCTGCCATTCAAACCCATTCTTTCCGCATCATCCTCGCTAACCTCAATTAAACTCTCTGGGTAAATTTCCAAAAGCCCTTGAGAGCGGCGGGTCATTTGCCCACCGTGCCAGTGGTACAG
Source organism: Anaerolineales bacterium (assembly GCA_049644685.1). Taxonomy (GTDB): domain Bacteria; phylum Chloroflexota; class Anaerolineae; order Anaerolineales; family UBA11858; genus B10-G9. Next base: position 10,146 of record JBARSJ010000095.1, on the reverse strand, counting down.
CACACGTCCTGTGCTGAGAATCATTGGATATTCTTTATCCGGCAGCTCCGCCGGCGGTATATGTTCAATGGGATTAAACTGGCCTTTGCCTCTAGAGAACTGACCCACGTGCAGGATCGGTGTGCCAGGATGCTCAAGATCCTTCACCGGCCATTGGAGGGTTTCTCCGTTTAACAGACGTTGGAAGCTCACACCGGCATAGATGGGCGTCAGGGCGGTAATTTCATCCATGATTTCCCCTGTATTCTGATAATCCCAGCCGCTGTAGGTTGCTTCACCAACCTGACGTTTTCCCTCTTTGAGGATTTTCTTCGCCAGCTCTGAGATAATCCACCAATCAGGACGGGCAATTCCCGGTGATTCTACAGCTTTGTGAACCAACTGAACCCGCCGTTCGGTATTCGTGAAAGTACCATCTTTTTCAGCAAAACTCGCTCCGGGTAGCAGGACATCCGCATATGGCGCTGTTTCTGAGGGGAAAATCTCTTCCAGTAACACAAAATCAAGGTTCTCCATAGCCTGGCGAATATGGTTTGTATCAGGCTCACTCATAATGGGATCCTCGCCCAGGATATAAATCGCCTTCAGCTTTCCTTCCAATGCTAACGGCATCATTTCTGTAGCGGTTAATCCTACTTCAAGGGATAGCTGCTCTTCGGTCAAGCCCCAAGATTTGGCATATTCACTGCGAATCTCTGGACTGGTAACCTTTTGATACCCCGGGTAAACATTGGGCAGCCCGCCCAAATCACAGGCGCCCTGAACGTTGTTTTGTCCGCGGAGGGGATTTGTCCCACCACCGGGAACACCCATATTACCCAGCAGCATCTGAAGATTGGCCAGACTCATTACATTACCAACCCCGGTAGTGTGCTGGGTGATCCCCATTGCCCATAAGACTGCCGTTGGTTTGTTTTGGGCTAAAATCTCAGCAGCTTGCTGGAGATCCTCCACTGGAACACCGGTGGTTTCCGAAACTCTCTGCTGAGTATATTTTTCAACAACAGTTTTGAAATCATCAAAGCCTTCCGTCCGGCTCTTAATGAACTCTTTATCTTCCCAGCCATTAGAGAGAATGATATTCATCAATCCGTTCACAAGAGCGATATCCGTGCCTGGTTTGTGCCGCAGGTGAAGTGCCGCGAAGTTTGTTAGATCAATCTTTCGAGGATCAGCAACGATCAGCTTTGCTCCCCGCTGGCGGACGGCCTGGCGGATGCGCATGCCGATCACGGGGTGATTCTCGGTGGTATTTGTACCTATTACGAAAAACGCCTGGGCATCATCAGCGATATCATCAATTGAATTTGTCATTGCTCCCGAACCAAATGCGGTGGCCAGACCGACCACAGTAGAAGAGTGTCAAAGCCTGGCGCAGTGATCTATGCTGTTGGTTCCGATCACCTGCCTTGCCAATTTATTCATCAAGTAATTCTCTTCGTTGAGACACTTCGCAGAAGTTAAGAAACCCATGCTCTCAGGACCATGGTCATCCCTTATCTGGCACATTTTACCTGCAGTGATTCCCAACGCTGTTTCCCAATCCACCTCCACCCACTGCCAGGGATCTCCCGCCACCTCAGGCTTGCGCTTTTTCGCGGATGGTTTCTTTTTCCCATCCAGTAAATACTTCCTTACCCGGGGTTTATCCAGACGGTCAGGATGATGGACAAAATCGTAACCAAAGCGGCCTTTTACGCAGGTCCACCCGTGGTTTGAAGGACCATCCCAGGCCGAATCCACCTTGATAATCTTGTTGTCTTTAACCTCCAGGATCAATTGGCAGCCGACTCCACAATAGGGGCAGGTAGTCTGTATCCGGTCTACCTGCCAGGGACGGCCTTCCCCCAGGGAAAGTTTAGGCCACAGCGCACCCGTTGGACAAACTGCCACACAGCTGCCGCAGAATTCGCAGGGGCTGTCATCCATTGAGCTGTCCGCCCCAAAACCGATATAGGCGCTGAAACCACGGTAAAAAACGCTGATGGCTTCTACTCCGTTGATCTCGCTGCAGGCCCTGACGCAGCGCCGGCAGAGTATACATTTGTTGCGGTCAACCTGAATAAACGGGTTGGGATCATTAACCGAATAATGATGTTTGGTCCCTTCGTAACGGTCCTCCGCAACATCATATTCATAGGCCAGATCCTGAAGCAAACAATCCCCGGCTGCTTCACAGGTCATGCAATCCAGTGGGTGATCAGATATCAACAATTCCAGATTAAACTTCCGAGCTGCTCGAATCCTGGGTGTGTTGGTAGAGACTTCCATGCCCTCAGAGATCGGGTAGGTGCAGGCAGGATGCAAAGCACGTTGCCCCTCAATTTCCACCAGGCATATCCGACAAGCCCCCTCCGGAGGTAAAGCAGGGTGATCGCACAGGATTGGAATATAAATTTCTTCCTGGCGGGCTGCTTGCAGGATCGTAACTCCCGTTTCAGCCTGGATTTCCTTTCCATCAATGGTAAAGTTTACTTTTCCCATGATTTGGATATCTCCTTCCGTTATGCCGGCTCTTCCAGCTTTAGCTCAGGTTTTCGTTTTATAGGGATTGCGTCCAGATTGCAAACATCGTAGCAAGCCCCACATTGAATGCATAGTGCCTGGTCAATAACATGGGGAGCTTTCTTCTCCCCTGTAATAGCCTCCACCGGGCAGGGTTTCACGCATAAACCGCATCCGACGCACAGTTCGGGATCAATTTCGTAAGTGAACATTCCAGCACAGACCCCTGCCTCACAGAATTTTTCATTAATATGCGCTTCATATTCTTCCCGGAAAAACCTCAGGGAAGATATCACCGGCCCTGGCGTGAGCTGTCCCAAAGCGCACAACGAGCCTTCCTCCATATATTTTGAGATGCGTTCAATCTCATCCAGATCCTCTGGTTTGCCTTCTCCGTCAGTAATGCGGGTGAGAACCTCAAGCAGCCGCTGTCCGCCAATCCGGCAAGGGACGCATTTTCCGCAGGATTCCGCAGAGGCAAAGGTCAGGAAATAGCGGGCAAACTCAACCATACAGGTCTCCTGGTCGACAACAATCATGCCGCCCGATCCCATTGTAGCGCCGGCCTCGGTCAGGGAATCAAAATCTACCGGGGTGTCCAGCGCTTCCACTGGCAGACATCCGCCTAATGGTCCTCCAGTTTGCACCGCCTTAAATTTCTTTTTATCAGGAATTCCTCCTCCCACATCAAAGATAATTTCCCGCAGAGTGATGCCCATGGGCACTTCAATCAATCCGGTGTGTTCAATCTTTCCAGTCAGTGCAAAAACAGCTGTTCCGGTAGATTTTTTTGTGCCGATACTGTAAAACCATTCCGCGCCATTCACCATAATCTGGCTTGTTATGGCAAATGACTTTACATTGTTCACGTTGGTTGGTTTTCCCCACAAACCAGAAACAGCAGGATAAGGGGGGCGGGGGCGGGGTTCTCCCCGTTTTCCCTCAATGGACGCAATCAAAGCGGTCTCTTCCCCGCATACAAATGCGCCGGCACCCTCTTTGATCTTGAGGTTAAAAGAATAACCAGAGCCGAGAATATTATCGCCAAGCAAACCCAACTCGCGAGCCTGCTCAATTGCGATTTTCAGGCGTTCAATCGCCAGGGGATATTCCGCCCGGCAGTAAATATAGCCTTCCAGAGCACCGATGGCATAACCGGCAATGATCATGCCTTCTAAAAGGGCGTGTGGATCCCCTTCCAGCACAGAGCGGTCCATAAATGCACCGGGGTCTCCTTCATCCGCGTTGCAAATTATATATTTTGGATACCCTTTTGCTCTCATACAGAATTCCCATTTCAAACCAGTCAGGAAACCTGCCCCGCCCCTACCGCGCAGACCCGAATCTTTGAGTTCCTCAATCACATCTTCTGGGCTCATCTCAAAGAGTACTTTCGATAGGCCGCCATAACCGCCGGATGCCAAATAATCCTCTATACTCTCCGGGTCAATAATCCCACAATTCCTCAGGGCAATACGAATCTGCTTGTTATAAAAGGGAAGTTCATCATAATCAAGTATCCCCTCGATAGATTTTCCATTCCCCGAGGGGAGTTGACCGTAGATCCAGCGTTTGTTGTATTCTCCCTGCACCAGGTGCTTTTCAATGATTTTCCCCACCATTTTGGGTTTTACTTTTGTATAAGTAACCCGCGGGAGACCAGGCTGCTGGATATCAATCAATGGTTCGTTATGGCACATACCAATACAGCCAACACTGACCACTTCTGCTTCAATCTTTTGTTTTTTCAGTTCCGAATGGATTTCAGCAGCAACATCGTTTGCGCCTGCTGCAATTCCACACGTTCCCCTGCCAAGAATGATTGTGGTTTTATTTTCTTCCCGGTCGTTCTTTTCTGCCCGGGCTTTATCCCGTAATTTATTTAGTTCTTCAATGTTCGCTAACACCGGCATAAGGATTCTCCTATCCTGACCTTCAATCCAGATCAATAACCTTTTCAACCAAGGAATCCGGGGTTGTGTTTCCATATACCTGGTTATTAACCAGGGCAATTGGAGCTAGTCCACAGGATCCCAGGCAATAGACAATTTCCAGTGTGTATTTATAGTCCGGGTCACTTCCCCCAGCCACAAGATTCAGCTTCTCTTCCACAGCAGTGACCAATTTTGGCGCACCGCGCACATGACAGGCGGTACCATCACAAATACTGATAATATTTCGGCCGCGGGGTTCAAGGTTAAATTGAGCATAAAATGTAGCGATACCATACAGCTGACTGATCGAGATTCTGCTTTTTTTTGCGATTTCGATCATCGCTTCTTCCGGCAAATAACCGTAAAGATCCTGTGCCCGCTGCAAGATGGGTATCACTGCACCTTTTTGATCCCGGTATTCTAAGAGGATCGGTTCCAGTAATCCGACATCAATGCTTGCTTTTTCCATGAATTACTCCCTCTTAAAGTTGTTCAGATACTCTTTTGAAACTATGGTATTCAGGAATAAGCTGTTCCTTTTTATCCCTCATTTGATCAAATCTTATTATTCTGAATTTCCTTTGAAGCCCAAACGTTCTGGATAACAGTATACTCTCAGTTTTCCATGACGGGCATATCCAACCAGGGTGATTTTCCAGGAGCGGGCCATTTCAACCGCCAGCGAGGTGGGTGACGTACGGGAAACAATCACCGGACATCCCATAAGTGCCCCTTTCCGGAGCATTTCCGATGAAATTCTTCCAGTTGTGAGAAGTGCTCTCCCCTGGGTTTGAATTCCTTCCAGCAAACAGGCTCCCCGGAGTTTATCTATCGTATTATGCCGACCAACATCCTCTGCGACCTTGATCAACTGGTTTCCTTCCAGATCCAGCAAACCAGCTGCGTGAACCCCTCGGGCCCGGGCATACAAACTATCTTTAGTTTGTAATTTTTTATATGCCAGCAGGACATTTTCCGGGGTAGTGATAGATTCTATCTGAAAAGGTTCAATATCAATCTGGGGGTCATCATAGGTGATACCCCCTCCGCAGCCAGATGTAATGATCTTTTTGGAGGGTAACTCAACAGTCCGATTAAGCAAAACATCCACACAGCAGCCCTCGGATGTAATCCGCAGGTCTTCTATTTCCTCCACGTTGTTGAGAATCCCCTCATTCATTAAGAAACCAACCGCCAACCAGTCCTGGTTTAGCGGCGTTTCCATAATCGTTGCTAACTCAATACCATTAACATAAATTGTCAGGGGTTTTTCTTCAATGACTTCACCTACTTCTTCCTGCCAGTCATGATGAAAACTCCACCAGTGATTGTTCTCTGCTCCGCGATTTTTCATCGCATCCTCAATATCAAATCAAAACTAATAAATCAATAATAATTCCTCAAGATGAGGCTGCCTGAACCAGGAGCAGCTCCTGCCCAAGGCAAGGGCTGCCCCCGATCCAATTATTTTTATTGTTATTCAATCACACCACGGATTGAATTATGATAAACCAAGCACCTCCCCCGTCTTGAGATCAATGTCTATCTCGTAATAAGCGGGGCGAGTGGGTAAACCGGGCATCGTACTCATATCTCCCAAGAGCGGGTACAAGAATCCGGCTCCTACGGAAGCGCGAATATCCCTGATGGGTACCGTGAATCCTGTTGGTCTTCCCTTTAATGTCCCATCATGGCTCATGCTCAGGTGTGTTTTAGCCATGCACATGGGAAGTTCATCAAAGCCCAGTTTGGTGTAAAGCTCTACTTTCTTTTCAGCCAGTGGTTCATAACTAACACCATCTGCGCCATAGATCTCTTTGCAGATGATCTCAATTTTCTCTTTGATGGAAGTTCCCTTGAGGGGATAGAGGAATTTAAAATCGCTGGGCAGTTCACAGGCTTCCACAACGGCTTTGGCAAGGTCTATTGCCCCTTTGCCTCCCTCCATCCAGTGGCGGGTGACCACAGCATTGGCAGCGCCAGCCTTCATGGCTGCTTTTCTGACCAATTCTACTTCAGCTTCCGTGTCATCTTTGAAACTGTTGACTGCAACTACGGTTGGAATACCAAATTTGAGTGCGTTTTCAATATGCACTTCGAGGTTGGGAATTCCCTTTTCCAGTAACTCCAGATTTTCAGTGGTATAGGCCGCGTCCAGCGGAGCACCAGCGGTGACTTTGGGACCACCGCCGTGCATCTTTAGCGCTCTCACTGTGGCAACCAGGACCACTGCGTCAGGGATTAATCCAGAGTAGCGGCATTTGATGTTAAAGAATTTTTCCATCCCGATATCGGCGCCAAATCCGGATTCCGTAAGCACATAATCCGCTAATTTCAGGGCAATTTTATCAGCGATAATGGAGCTGTTGCCGTGGGCAATATTGGCAAAAGGACCGGCATGGACAAATACCGGTGTCCCTTCCACGGTTTGCATCAGGGTTGGTTTGATGGCATCTTTCATGAGGACAGTAACCGCGCCAGCAACACCCAGATCATCCATGGTGACAGTGTCTCCAGCCTTGCTGGTTGCAACAACTGACCGTCCAAAACGCTCCCGCATATCCGCCAAATCGGTGGTCAGGGCCAGGATTGCCATAATCTCACTTGCAACTGCGATATCAAACCCGGTTCTCCGGGAGTGTCCTCCCTCTTTTGGGCCGAGACCGATTTCGATTTCACGCAGATGGCGGTCATTGGTATCCACAATCCGGCGCCAGGTAATGGTCTCTGGATCCACATCCAGCCGGACAAATTTACTGTATTCGTCTTCGGTCAGGTCATCTGGATTGGTTTTATCGATGCCCAGTTTCTTAAGTCTCCTGAACATGATAGGCGCAAATTCCCGTTTCCCATTTTTATCGGTCGGGCAGAGACGGCGGAAAAGAGCCTCATCTGACTGGCGGCTTTCATGGTACATGCGGGAATCAAGTGCCGCAGCTACCAGGTTGTTGGCTGCGGTAATGGCGTGAATATCCCCTGTCAGGTGGAGGTTGAAATCCTCCATTGGAATTACCTGACTGTATCCACCACCTGCTGCACCGCCTTTGATACCAAAGGTCGGCCCCTGGCTAGGTTGGCGGATGCAGGTGAATAAACTCTTCCCCAAGTGCGCACCCAGGGCCTGGCTTAATCCAACTGTCGTTGTGGTCTTTCCCTCCCCAAGCGGGGTCGGAGTAATGGCGGTAACGTCAATGTATTTTCCGTCTGGAATATCCTTTAGCCTATCCAGAACATCAAGGGTTACCTTGGCTTTAAAATTACCGTGCAGCTCAAGCTCATCATCCAGCAGGCCAATTTCATCGGCAAGCTGCTTGATGGGTTTAATAATCGCGGCATGAGCGATATCGATATCCGAAGGTACCGGATCTAACAGCTCCAGCGGAGACGGGGTTACGGGTTTCTTCTCAAAAGTCATCATTTCTCTCCTTTGTTAATTAGGTTCAACAATGCCAAGATTCAGGATCTTCCTAGTTTTCGTTAGCAAGTTTCGCGGCCCGGACAGTATTCCGCAGCAGCATGGCAATGGTCATTGGACCAACGCCGCCGGGAACCGGGGTGAGGTATCCGGCAACTTCCAGGGCTTCCTCGAAGTCTACATCACCTACAAGGCGGTATCCGCGCTCAACACTGTCATCGTCCACGCGGTTGGTGCCCACGTCAATAACTGCGGCACCGGGTTTAATCCAATCGCCTTTGACCATTTCTGCCCGCCCAACAGCTGCAATCAGCACATCCGCTTCAGCACATTTTTCTTTCAGGTTGCGGGTGCGGGAGTGGCAGATGGTAACAGTAGCATTTTCCTTTATCAGCAGCAAAGCAGCTGGCATGCCGACAATGAATGACCGCCCGAGGACTACAGCATTAGCTCCTTCCAGCACCACGCCAGCGTTCTTTAACAAATACAGGACACCATCCGGTGTTGCTGGCACAAACTGCGGTTCACGGCCTTTCTGTGCTAAACGGCCGATATTAAGGGGGTGAAATCCATCTACATCTTTATCGATACTGATCGTACGGAGAACACTTTCGTCATCAAGCCCATCCGGCAGTGGAAGCTGAACCAAGATCCCATGTACTTCGGGATCATCATTCAGTTCCTTTACCATCTTTTCCACCTCTTTCTGGGTGGCAGTTACGGGAAGAACATGACCAATGGATCGAATCCCCGCCTTTTCACAAGCTTTATGTTTCATCCGCACATAAACCTGAGAGGCAGGGTTTTCTCCCACCAGGACTGTTGCCAATCCAGGAGGATTTTTTCCTTCCGCCACCATAGCGGCAACGTCAGCTGCCACAGCGTCACGGACTTCTTGGGCGACAGCGCGGCCATCAATGATTTTTGCAGTCATAAACAACTCCCTTTGTTAATGAGAAATCAAACACGACAGATTGTGAAAATCAATGGAGATCTTCTACTGGCACAATACGATACACTAAAATATTATGACGAAAAAGGCAAAGCTTAGCAAGTTATTTTTATCACCATCTTCAGAACCATGATGTCCTGGTCCAACCATGTCTCAGATTTCAATTACTAGAACACTTGGCAGATATGAAGAAAACGGAAATTTGTTACTTGTGAGATGACGGTGATAGAGGGTTATAATTGACCTAAAATAGAAACCGTTTCTTCACCATTTTGTTTAACCAGGATATCTCATGAATCTGGACCAAACAAAAAACCTCAATTGTAACGTTTCCTTCTCGATTAATATCTGGGGTAAGGAACAAATCTTACCCGGCTCAAGCTGGATACAAGTCCAGGCGAAATTTACCCGGAAAATTATTGTGTTTTTATAGCTAACCTTCTTAAATGAGGCACAGAAACAAAGCCTACATACTACTAAATCTACTGGAGGAATTCTCATGTCCGACCGAAAAAAAATTACCATCCGGACCCTGTTTGACAAAGCAGCTAAGGGGGAACCTATTTCCTGGTTGACCTGCTATGATTATCCAACCGCATATTTCCAGGAAGAGGCAGGGATGGATATGCTGCTGGTTGGCGACAGCCTGGGAATGACCATGCTTGGCTATGATGGAACGCTTCCAGTGACCATGGATGATATGCTCCGCCATACCCAGGCGGTTCGACGCGGCGCTCCAACAGCATTTCTGGTTGGGGATATGCCCTACATGTCTTATCAGGCCAGCACCGAGTCAGCAGTATTAAACGCGGGTCGCTTCATGGCAGAAGCCAACTGTGACGCAATCAAGTTAGAAGGGGGACACGTGATGGCAGACCGCATGAGCGCAATCGTCGCAGCCGGGATACCGGCGGTAGGACACCTGGGGTTAACTCCGCAAAGCGTAGCTGCCTTAGGGGGGTTCCGGGTCCAGGGTCGAGGGGCAAGTCAGGCAAAAGAAATCATCGATGATGCCAAAGCGCTGGAAGAAGCAGGGGCATTCTGCATCCTGTTGGAGATGGTTCCAGACCGGGTGACAAAGATTATCACTGAACGTGCCGAAAATTGCCTGATCATGAGTCTGGGATCCGGCCCGGATGCCCATGGACAGCTGCTGATTTTCCACGACATGTTTGGTCTCTATCCAAAATTCACGCCCAAAATGGCTAAAGTGTACGGCAACGCCGGGGAAGTCCTCCAGAACGGCTTGATCCAATATAATAAAGAAGTCAAAGACAAAACATTCCCCAAGAAAGAGAATTGGTTCACAATTAGTGATGACGAGTTTGAGCAGCTGCAGG
>JBARSJ010000094.1:0-8305 GCA_049644685.1 Anaerolineales bacterium | reverse complement strand
CCACTGAATACTGATTTCCTTTATCTAATAACTACTTACCACTTACTGGCATTTCTCATGCCGGGCCCATAGTCGTGGTAGAAGGGTACTTGTGTTTATGGCAGGTGTCCTTTATTGTTTAACAAGGAAACGGGATCCTGAAAGGATACCGTTTCCAATCATGTTTTGGTTTACCTGCCTGACAGTCGGCACTATATCCAAAACTGACGCCTTTGGAAATCAGACGTCAGTTTTGGATAATTACCCTAAAGGGGGTTTTATTTATCCACCTTGTGGATTGCACCCCAATTAAGGATACCAGTTCCGATTACTGATTACTGAAAACTGATCACCACCTACTTTTATCTAATTACTCTTTACCACTTACTGTTTTTGCTGGTGCCCGGAAAAGAAAGTAATTAGTTTCCAACAGGATGCGTAATCCTTTAAGGATTACGCATCCTTGTGTGCCTATTGATTTTGTTAGGTTTAAATAAATACACCTGACGAAGAATGGTTAGGCGTTATAATAAATATTGAGTCGACCCCGGTGGTGGGTATCTTCTATCTATCCTGGTCAGCCCTTTGTTTGCCAGGTATTGATCAAATAACCAGGCCGTCTGACGGGGATTACCAACGAGCGTGTTAGAATAATCATAACTTGATTGATATAGGATCAAGTTGATTATTGAGGAGTATCACCTGGTGGCCCAGCATTCAATTCTAATTGCAGACGATGATCCTAATACTTTGCAGCTGCTGACCGGCTTGTTAAAAAACAACGGTTTCCAGGTTACAACCACCTCGTCAGGAACTGAAGCCCTCAAAATCTACGAACAAGAAGCCCCTGATATTGTGCTGGCAGATCTGGCCATGCCTGAAATGAATGGCATGGAGCTTCTGGGGGAATTAAAAAAGTATGATCCCCTGGCGAAAGTAGTGATTGTTACTGCCTATAGTGACAAGGACACTGTTGCCCGGGCTTTCAGATTGGGCGCCCTGGAGTTTCTGGAAAAACCACTTGATCCGCAATTATTAGTCTCAAAACTACTGGATCTGCTGGCAAGAGAGGATCGAGCTTTGGAAGGGGATTTACAGACAATGAGTCTGGCCAGCATCATTCAGATAAATTGTGAAGAACGAAATCAGGCTCAACTCACACTTAACTATCAGGGAAAGATAGGAGTTATATATTTTAAAGAGGGGGGGATAATCCACGCTGAAGCTGGGGACTTATCCGGGGATGAAGCAATCTATTCATTATTAAACTGGGAAAACGGTTCGTTCCGGTTGAAGATGGGTGCAGAACCGGCGAACCGGACAATTCACAAAGGTTGGTCCAGCTTATTGTTGGAAGGAATGAGACGTATTGACGAATCCACTGCTGGATGGAGTCCGGACTGGGACGAGGTCGAGACCGAGGACGAGGATCAACAGGCAGAGGAAGCTGGCAATCAAATTCAGCAAAGGATAGTCAAAGCCTTGAGCAGCATCCGCGATGTCCAGAGTGCCCTGATCTGCTCTCTGGACGGCACAGTAATTGCCCAGGATAAAAGTGAAGATACTGCAGCAGAGGCAGCCTTCGGAGAATTTATCCAGACCAAAGTTGAGCTCATCAGTGGATTCATGGAAGCCGGGTTGATGGAACGAGTTGTATTATCTGGATCCGATAAGCGGATTTTTATGCAATCTCAGAGTGATAATCTGATCATATTAACCCTGGCAAAAAGATCATCCGCGGAGACTGTCTGGCAGTCGGTTCAAACCATCTATAAGAGGTACCGATCAGCCTGAACAAGGAAGGCGATAATGATAATCCCTAAACGAGAAGCTGTTTACCAAAACTTGAATACATCTTTTACCAACTTTAGTGAACTGCTGGTGGACCTGAAGGAAAATAGTTTCACGGGCTGTGTCCAGGTTAGCTTTTGGGAATATGAAGGGAATTTACTCCTCGATACTGGAAATATTATCAATGCTCAGGAAGAAATCGATGGGAGTTTGATATCAGGTCAGGATGCAGTGAAGAGAGTTATCGCTAAAGCCAAAGATGATGATGGCGCGATCAGTGTCTTCGCATTAAAAGGTGAAATGGTAACCATGTTAGCAAGTGTGGTAAAGAGTGTGGTGGTATACGAAAATCTAAGTACTGATTTTACCAGTTTGGAAGCTTTAATCTCCAAGCTTCAGGCTGAAGACCATACCGGGTATGTTGAAGTTAATTTTCAGGATAGTCAACAAAAGGGGCATATATTCCTCCTGGCTGGAAGGGTGATTGATACCTTGCTATCCACCAGGGGTGAAGAAATCTCTGGATCCAATATTTTACCCCGGGTGATTGATTTAGTCTCCACCATGGGCGGGACCTTCAACGTATACAAAGCAGCGATTGAAGAAGCGCTCTCTGAAAGCGAAATTATCAGAGTCAGCATTGAACTCCCTCAACTTCTGGAAATTTGGGGAGCCATTATCGGCGCAGTGGAAGCGGTTTCTGATGGCCTCCTGACAGATGGGGTTTTTCTGAATACATTTAAGGACACATTAGTTTCCATAGCGGATGACTATCCTTTTCTGGACCCCTTTGCCGCAAAATTTTCATACCAAGATGGGACGGTAAGTTTCAGTGGAGAGGCGAAAATGGATTTCAGCCAGGGTGTCAGGGATGGATTAAATGGAACTGTGGAAATTCTTGCCGAGCAAGCAGCTCTGGAAGGAAAAGATTTATTTGCTCTCCTCAGGACAGCTTTGGAGGGTGTGAAAACAGAGTATAAAGATCAATTTGAAAAACACAATTTCAGGGTGCTATTACGGGATTTGATTACGTAAAACGGTGTAAACATGAACCAGGGTTTAAAAGAAATTAATGAACTAGAGGGAGTATGGGGCAGTTTTATCTGTAATAACCAGGCTAAGATTCTTGCCAGTGCCCTGCCGTCAAGCTTAAATAAATCGAATGCGGAAAATATTGCCCGGCATGTGCTAGATGTGATATCAACTGGAGGCGATACTATCCAGGAACTGCAGGAAGTCGTAATCTATTTCCAGCAGCGGAGATTGTTCATTCTTGATCTCCAGCAGGCTATCCTGGTAGTGATTTGTGACCCAAGTGTTGACATTTCTTTGCTGCGGATGACTGTTAATATACTTACCACTTCCTGGGAATCTGACGCTAATGTTCAGAAACAGCTGATAATGAATTATGAGGAGCGTTTATAGCCCCTGCTTAGATAAGAGACCTGATTTATTATTGTCGTCAATACTTTTATTAGAGGAGTAGCAACATGGTTGAAGTATTAAAGGGTAATCTTGCCCAACTTTCCCTTTTAGATATTATTAAAATGTTTAATTCTGGAAGACGAACAGGGCGCTTGGATATCCATCAGGGATCCAAAACTGGAGAGATCTACCTTCAAAATGGCAGCCTGGTTCACGCGGTAACAGGGACACAACTTGGAGAGGCCGGATTATATACCTTGTTGGGGTGGTTGGAAGGTGACTTCAGCTTTACACCGGATATTGAATCCCCAGAACAATCGATCAGTCTAACCACCGAACAAATGCTGCTGGAAGCTTCCCGGCAGGCAGAGCAATGGGAGGATATTAAAGAAATCATTTCCTCAACAGAAGCCGTTTTTAATATATCTCCCTCTGGTTCCACCAACACTGTCAGCCTGAAACCGATTGAATGGCAGGTGCTTGCTCAAGTGGATGGCCAGCGGTCGATTATTAACATTGCCGAGATCCTGGAATTACATGAATTTGAGGTAGCTAAAATTATTTTCAGCCTGACAACTGCAGGATTGCTGCATGAAGCAGAACATGTTTACGCGATGAACCAGGAGGGAGTAGACGAGGCATTTTTTGAACAGTTATCAGCAATATTCACGGATGTGATGGGTCCTTTAGGTCCGATGATTATTGAGGATGAAATCAGGTTAATGGGAGAAGAAAAAGAGACCTTCCCCCAGAATAAAGCTGCAGAGTTGGTGGAACGAATCAGCCTGGAAATTAGTGACAGTGGTAAAAGGGTAAATTTTCAGAAACAAATGGTCGCGGTATTAAGAGGGTAGAAACCATCATCTGGACGAGGGATTAGAAAGCTGGCGGAACTGAATGACAGGATCATTCCAACCTCCCCAATGGCTATCCCATTCCTGAGTCGCTGAAGGATTACCCAAGATGGTGTTCTCCCCGGGACCAACAACTTAAAAATCGCAGGCAATAATAACTTATTATTTTTAACACTGATTGAATTAAACTAATGGTAGAGGAACGTCATGATGACAAAAGGATTGCATATTCCAGAAGAACTCCTGGACAAGATTGAATATATTCTGAATCATTTGGCTGAAAAAGCCCGCACAGATTGTATCCTGTTAGCGGATATCAGCGGACAGTTAATCTCAGTTCAGGGCTTTATGGAAGAAGGGACTCCAGCAATTGTTGCCGCCCTGGCAGCCGGTGATGTGGCAGCCATGGCAGAACTCTCTAGCCGCATCGGCGAGAGTGATCCCCACGGATCGTTTTTCCATGAAGGTGAAACCAAGAGCATTTATTTACATAATATAGCAGGAAGTTTTATTCTGATCGTAATTTTCAGGTCAGAAACTCCCATTGGACTGGTGCGGTTGTTTGCAAAACGGGCTGTGGAACAGCTGTTACCGCTCACAAAGGAATTTGAACAGGTGGTGGGACCTCCCAAAACTTATAATCCTAACGAATTCAGCAAAGGTATAACCCAGGAACTTGAGGATACTTTCCCGTCAAATTAACAGGAATTAACCAGAGTATGTTTATTAATTGGAAACTAAGGGAGATCAACTTAAAGATCGTTTATTATGGTCCCTCTTTGAGCGGTAAAACAACCTCGCTCGAGTACATTCATTCCCGGACCAACCCTGAACGGCGGGGAGAATTGATATCCTTAAAAACCCGGGAAGATCGCACATTGTATTTTGATTATATGCAGTTTGAAATGGGTTCTATCAGCGGCTTAAAACCACGGTTTAATATCTATACAGTTCCAGGCCAGGTGTATTACCGGGGTACCCGCAAGCTGGTTTTAAAAGGGGTGGATGGCCTGGTATTTGTGGCAGATTCACAAACCAGAAGATTACACGAAAATGTTGAAGCAATGAAAGATCTTTATGAAGACCTGGTAGAACTGGGGTTTTCTCCTGGTGAACTGCCGATTATTTTACAATGCAACAAAAGGGATCTGCCGGAGATTATGCCCGTCCAGTCTATTAAGGAACAACTAGGTCTTAATGGCATCCCAACCTTTGAGAGTGTAGCGCTGGAGGGGATTGGTGTTCTGGATGGTTTAAAAAGCATCGTTAACAGGGTTGTGATCAAGGCCAGGGGCAATATCAACCAAGATCTTTAATAGGAGTACATGCGTGATCGAAAAAAAACACCAGGGGGGAGGTAATACGCCACTTTCGTTTGTTGAAATCCTCAATGATATGAATCAAGAAGGGGGTTTTTCCAGATCTGTACTGGCGACTTCTGAAGGTTTGCCAATTGCCTCTGCTCCAGTTAACCCCGATAGCGAATTGGCTTCTGCCATGGTTGCCATGCTGCAGCAGGCAACCTCGGAAACCAGAAACCAATTCCAGTTACCCCCGATAGATGAGTTTACTATCCGTACAGAGAATCAGCTTCACCTGGTTTGCAGAATGATCAAAATAGATAATGATACGGTGATTCTGGGAGTAATCGTGCCCCCTGGTCAGCTTTACCGCCGGGTAACAAACAGAGCAATCAACCGCATTCGAGGCGCGTTGTGAAATATAGAACCTCCGCTGGTATGATTTATAATCAGCAGCAGGAGAGTGATTTAGAGCAGCCAGGTTCGGGAAATAACAAAGATTCCCCTGGAGGAAGAGTACTTGAATGTCCTCCAGCAGGGAAGGAAGCCAACATTGATCCTTCCGGTGTTTAACGAATATCACTAAAGAATGGATATGCATCTTTCACTCAAAATTAAATTATGACAAAGATGATGGAACTTCTATCTGAACAAGAATCTTGCTGGCATTATTTTTCACAAGGAGATAAGATATGAAACTAACAATCGCAAGAAAGCTATTCATTGGATTCGGGATTTTGGTCTTCTTGCTGGTCGTAATTGCTATTTTCAGCGTTAA
Source organism: Anaerolineales bacterium (assembly GCA_049644685.1). GTDB lineage: Bacteria > Chloroflexota > Anaerolineae > Anaerolineales > UBA11858 > B10-G9. The sequence continues at coordinate 2,177 of JBARSJ010000094.1, read as the reverse complement.
TAGTTTGAATCGAACACAGGTGCTGACTTCGGAATTGATCGAATACCAAAAAGTGGTCCAGGCAACCAATCAATGTAAGGAAGCCATATTTACTTCCAGGGTCGGTATTGTGCAAACCTACCTCTCTGGGACCAGGTCAGGATTGAGCAGGACAGCTACCGCCCGGAAAGATTATGATTCCTCGTGGGATGAAATCAGACAGTATCGGGTAGTAGAAAAAGGAGAGCTGCTCAAGGAAATTGAGGTAATTCGAGTGGAATATGATCGGCGGTTGGATCAAGCCATTTCCTCGCTCCAAGCCAACCCTGATGCTCTTGATGAAGGGGATCCGGATGTGCTGGATATCATCAATGCTAACCTTGACTTCGCTGACAGTTATGCTTACAGCACAATGCTGCCTGCCTTGGACCGTCTCCATGAGCCAGAGCTTAAAGCCCTGGAAGAGTTGGCTGCCTCTGCAGAGCGCAGGGCTACTGTCATGACCACATTGTCCGTTTTGTTTGGTTTTTTCAGTGTTATTGTAGGAGCCGCTGCAGCTTTCTTTATCAGCCGGGGGATCACCCGCTCCTCTTCGGAACTCAGCAAAGCAGCTGATGCTATCAGCCGTGGTGATCTGGATGTGTCTATCCAGATTAATACTGGAGATGAAATGGAAGACCTGGCGGATTCAATTGAAAGAATGCGGAACTCCCTGAAAGCCGCCATTGAAAGACTCAGACGATAGAAGGGTAATATTATTCCCTTGTTTGGGCAGCCCCAGGCTTAAGGCAGGGAACTGCCGCAGAGATTAAAGTGCCAATCTTTTTTCATGAGATTGGCACTTCTTGTTTTTAAGGTACTGCGATTACCGTTGATTTGTTCGGTCAATGATACGACTATTCGAAACAAAAAGAGAGGATAGATATGATATAAATAACTAGGAAATTCCCCACCAGATCCAGGATCTAATAAGGAAACGGTGAGGGATTACTTTAAGATCAATATTGGTTAATGGAAAAACTTTAGGCTTTATTTGTACTGAACGGAGGAAATCATGGCAGCCGAGACATATGAAAAGATTAAAACTTTATTAAACAGCGTCGACTCAGAGGAAATTCACCAGGGACTGGTGCTGATCCGGGAAGAACTGCCCAATATCACGGATGAATCCGCTCAATCATTATTTGAGATGGTCTCTGCCTTGTTTTACATTGACCTCCTCGATCACCCTGAACATGCCTTTGTCCTGGATGAGGCCGTCAGCCTGGTAGCTGATTTTGGAGAGTTTGTGGTTCCGATCCTGCTCAACAACCTGGATGCCGGGGACATGAAAGCTCAATTAACAATTGGGCATGCTTTTGGACGGATAGGGGAATCAGCTATTGAGCCTTTACTGGAGTCCTACAAATGTGAGGAGAGCGAAGAATGCCGGATCTTCCTGGTTTATGCGCTGGGCAAGATCCGATCGCCCAGAGTTTTGGAAGCATTTGAACAGGTTTTGGGCGCTGCCAGAGCGGAGACCCTTGAATTAAGGGATACCGCGATTCGGGCTTTAGGTAACTTTGTGGAAGTGATCTCCCCTGAGGATTTGCCAGAAACAAATAAAAAAGAAATGCTGGAGGCGATTCAAGTCGCCCTCAGCGATTCCAGCGCCGGGGTGCGTTCCAAAGCCATCCGAAGCTATGGGAAATTAGCCCGTTTTAATTATTTATCGCCAGACGAGAAAAAGAAATTTAAGGATACCTGCGAGCTGCTGTTGGGAGTGGACGATAAATTTACCTGGGACCGGGCCTATATTGTCCGCAAAGAAGCTCAGGATGCGCTGGATTGTTTGCAAGATTGTGATTAGGAAGAAAGTAGTAAGCAGTAATCAGTATTCAGAAAGGGCGACGCACAGCGTCGCCCTTTCTGTTTGTAATATCGGCTTTGTTTGTCATTCTGACCCCTTCGACTTCCTCCTCGATTACACTCGGATTCCGCTCAGGGTACTCAGGACAGGCGGAATGACAAAAGAAAAAGGGCGACCTGGAAAAATACTAAGCAGTAAATAGTAAGCAGTAGGGGCGACCCAGAAAACAGTAAGTAGATTGGAATGAGAAGGCCGGTCCCTCGGACGGGCTTCATCGTGTATGATGATCCCAAAAGAGTATCGCACTTAGAAGTGCAAGGAGGAACCGGCTATGAATAAGAATAACACA
>JBARSJ010000093.1:0-3240 GCA_049644685.1 Anaerolineales bacterium | reverse complement strand
ACGCGCAATATTGCCTGATATCTGCTTATATGTATATGATATTTTTAGGACTCTCCATTTCATTTCTCCTTTTATATATTTCTTTCACAACAGGACGCCATTCTGTTCTTTTTTTTCAAATTTTGTGGAAATTCTCTGAGTTTATTAAAATGGGCAATGTCAATTTCCTCCTTACTAGCCCAAATTAAAACTCCTTTATTCAATAGAATCTAATGTAACTGCAATCTCAGTGAATTGGGTAAAATCACCAAAACAGGTCAGGACAATGACTCTTCCGTTGAACTCTGTGACGAGGATATTAGAACGTCCCATGCTGTCCAGTTCAAACCGCAAGCCCGATTGACCGGAACTGAGAGTGATTTCCTGCTCGGAGAGAATGGTTGTCATATCGCTGGATTTCCACTGCTGGATCAAATCATCCATACTTTCACTTTGCTGCCGGATGCTCAGGTCGCATTTTGTGTCACCCGATTCGAGCACTTCACCTCCAACATACTTATCTTCAGGATAGGACAGAAAAATAGCATATTGTCCTTGGATAATGCTGGTTTCTGTCCAGCCTTCTGGGATATAGATGGAAACGCCGACCTCTGAATCCTGGTATTCTTTGAAGCCAACCGGAGGTTCAGCAACTGGCGTTTCTGTTGGTGGAAGGATAGTAGCAGTAGGGAGAGCAGGTGCGGCGCTTGGCTCCACGCGAGCGGGTTCCTGGGTGGGCAAAGGCTGCCTTGATGCTGTACTCAGTACCCGGCATGACATAATCAGTAACGTACTTAGCAAAAGACTGGTTATGAGATAAATCCTGGCATTCTTGTTTGTATTTCTATTGTTGAACATTTAGTTATTCCTCTTTATTTCAATATCTTATTAATCCTCGGCCGCAAATGCCTGGATCACAGCTGTTCTTTTCTCTGGATTCATGGTTCCCAGCGCCCAGACCTGGAGCCGATTTAACCATTGATAGTTTTCTGCAGTCGTATGAAAGTTCACCGCGGATCGCAGCTGGGCTTCCGAGCTGCCTTCAGATTGCAGCGAGACTCCCTCGGATGCTATTGAGATTCTGGCGCCATCTCGTGTAGTGATCCGGCCATGCAGGTGCAGCCGGAAGCTCCAGTCCGATCTTACTTTTAGGTAGTCCGTCCCTTCAATGATTCCTTCGATCTCCGGACCAGAAAGGATGCCTTTAAAAGATTGGTCAAAGCGCGCTCCTGCGCCGGGAATTGTTTTCTCTCCGGAAAGGATCTCGGACATTGTGATGCCAAAATCAACCTCGCTTATAAATTTGATCTCAGCAGTGTAGATCAAATTACCGGTGATAATTTGAATGTTTTTCTTCATTTCTTATCTCTTATTCCTGCATAGCATATACCTACCTCATGCTATGCAGGAATATATCTGGTTGTAATGGAGAGGTTACTCTGCCGGAGCTGCCAGGTACGAACGCACAGCGCTGATACTGGCATCAGGATTGTCCATGAACATCTCATGGCCTGCATCTGGGATGACTACCAGGGTAGCGTTAGGGAAATATTCCATTTGCTCTCGCTGCCAGTCGGCACCGATGGTGGTCTGACACTTGCCGGTCATAAATAACACCTGGTTGGAGAAGTTTTCCACACCCTCAACCAAATTGAGCTGGTAGTTTCCTTCGGCATCGATGGCTTCTGCCTCGATGCTGCTTGCAGCAGTGGTCCCAGAACGCCAGGCGCCATTGGGATCTGGTTTTGCGCCCGGGCAGTAGTAGCTGACCTGGGGATGGCCGTCCCCCTGGTAGAGGTTGAAGTGGTGACCGAAGTAATCATCCATTGCATTTTCATCGATTCCAATCACATGCAGGGATTCAAACTTGGTCTTCAGGAAATAGGAGAGGACCTCTGGGGTAAATGGAATCCGGATCTCTTCATAAAACCGGATCATAAATTCAGTGGTTAAAAACCCGGGTTCGGCCAAAACAATATGATCGACTTTCTCCGGGTGCTGACCAAGATAGGCGGATGCTAACATGGCGCCCCAGGAATGGCCGACCAGGTTGACTTGCCGTCCCTGTCCATAATGATCGACAATGGCATCCAGGTCGGCGATGGCAGATGACAGGGTGATCTCTTCCGGGCTTACCCGGGGAGACAAACCGCCACCCCGCTGATCAAAAAAGACAACATAATACTCATCAGCCAGCTGCTGAAGGTTGAGTATACTGCGATAGTCGCTTCCCGGGCCCCCGTGAAGAGTAATCACTACCGGATTACTTGGGTTCCCATAAGTCTCCCCGTGATAGGTATAGCCATTGACTGTGATGGTAGGCAGTGTTGGATCCTGGGCGACGGTCGCTGGAACGGTGTGATCGCCGATTGTCAATAGGTAACCTAAAGCGAAAAAGGCCACAAGCAAGATTATTAGGCCAAGTCCAATTTTCAGAAAGCTTTTGATGATTTTCATTTTATTCTCCTATATATTCTTGCACTTAATCTCAAAATTGAAATTTAATTTGATTGATATTTGGGACCTCTGTCTCAGTGCCTGATAGCCTATCTGGCGCAAAACGTGTCTGGAGTCCTTGATATTTATTCAGAACCCCTGGCTTATTTCAAATTGGTATAAATTCTCATAATATTGATGTTTCATGCGCAATCATTTTTGCAGTTGTGTTTACAGGATTTACTGAGTCCAACTGCATTTCCTGCCATTTCTCAGCCATTAGTTTCCTGGAGCGGAACAAGCGGCTCTTAACAGCGCTGCTGCTCAGGTCCAGGGTCTCGGCAATCTCCTCGTACGTATAATCATGCCAATACTGCAAGATGATCGCTGCCCGGTCGGTTTCTGGCAGAGCTGCCAGAATAGACTTAACCAGAGCGTTCTTCTCTTTGTCCAGCGCTGCTTTCTCGGGACTCGGTCCCGGATCCGGCGGTGCCAGCCAGGCATGTTTGTCGCAATCCATCGAAAGTATGGTCACTTTTTTCTTCCTCAGTTGATCGATGCAGTAGTTTGATGCGATCGAGAGCATCCAGATAGCGAATGATCGTTCTGGGTCATAGCGGTCCAGGGCCTGGTAAGCGCGAATAAAAGCTTCCTGGGCAGCGTCCTCTGCTGCTGTGGGAGTGCCCAGCATCCGATAACAGACACTGAAAACCGGTCTCTGATATTTTTCGACCAAATTCGAAAAAGCTTCTTTATTGCCGGATTTTGCTTCCACGATCCATTGCGCTTCCATATTTATTTACACCTTTTTCATTCCAAGTGAAG
>JBARSJ010000092.1:0-4467 GCA_049644685.1 Anaerolineales bacterium | reverse complement strand
GCAGTTCCTCCTGAACTCGCTCCAGGAGCAGCGGGCGATTTGGCACTCCCCTTTACCTACGAATTCGAAAAAGAGTCAATCCCCTTGGGTTTTCACCGCTACGGATACATGATCAACTGCCCAATGATTACCAATGATGTCACAGGGAGCAATTGGATCAGCTTCATAGTTTCTGAGGAAGAAGAATTGCTCGATTACCCTGTTTACCTCCGCCTGGCAGGAATGAGCACCGATCCCCTCGGTGGCTACCAGGTCTTTTTCCTGCACCCCGATCAAGAGATCATTGCGGTGGTTACCTTTGTTGGAATTTCCGAGGAGACGGTCCAAATCGTCAGCGACTCGCCTGACTGTGAAGTGATCATTCGTCTGGATAATGTATTAAATTTCAATCTGGTTCCAGGCGAATCCTATAAACCTTGATTATCCATTAGACCTCAACAAATTAATGCATCTAGGCTGTTTAGCCCTCGCGTCCAGGAAGCGAAGCAAGGGAAAAATGCTGCAATACAGACCTCATTTGGAATAGTCCAGCAACCAGGAGTAGAGATCTGGATCCCGATAGGCGCGTTCAAAGGCGCCTAGATGGCTCTCGTCATTATATAGGGTCCACTTCACCTCGCCACCACAGACTGATTCAAGAAATCTTATCTGAAACTCAGATGCCTCCGGGGCTGAGACCACATCATTTGCCCCATGGATTCCCCAGACAGGTACAGAGTCTAACTTACATATCAGCTCCTCGTCTGGCGGCAGCGGCATACGGTACCCGCTGCCTGAAATTGATACCATTGCCGCGAACCGTTCTGGATATGCGCTGGCCAAAAACCACGAGCCATACCCTCCCATACTCAATCCAGTTAAATAGATTCGTGTTTCGTCGATACGATATTTGGTTATAACCTCATCTATCAAGGCATTCAAAACAACCAGAGTATCGCCACTCCACCAGGGGGTATCGGGAAAGGCTTGCGGTGAGACAACCACGAACGGAAATTCTTCCGGCTGTTCTTGAAGGTACAGAACTCCTGGTAAACCGTAACTCATCAAAAACCCTGAATCGTTGTCCTGATCTCCCGCACCATGCAGAAAAAGGATGAAAGGCCATTCTCGGTAAGGATCCCGATGATAACCATCAGGCAGATACAATAGATAATCCATTTGATCATGAGAAGCGCGTTTGCCATCAAGCCCCCTTGAAAGGTCCAGGCTGGCCTGGAGATGAACTCCTGTTGGTAAGAGAGAGACTTCTGTGGCTTCCACTTGCGCTGAGTTCATCGTTGAATAAACAGTAGGTGTGTTGTCCTTTAACTCCGCATCAATATTAGCAAGGGGTTGTGTGCATCCCGTGAGGAAGAACAGATACAAAATAAAATAACTTACCAATTTCTTCACAATGACCTTCCCTGGTTGGGTCCTGGAATCGATAATAAACATCATCCGGGTTGCAAAGCCTGTAAAAAAAGTGACACGCGGAATCGAATGGTCTGCTTCAGTGACTTGTTATGAGGAATTCCATAATGATTCAACTCAACTATGCTCTCTAAACCTCTGCTGAGATCATGTCGTGGTCCGGCAGAATATGCTCGGCATCCCGCACGGAACGAAATGCATACCCTCCCAGGGCGACCAACATCCCCAAAAGACCGACAATAACAAACATAAGCGACATGCCAGCCCCTGGACCAGTGCCCACCAGTCGACCAAACAGATTGGACAGACTGCCCGCCGGCATCATGGCTGGTTCAAAGACCAAGTCAGCCAACGGTCCTGCAGCCAGCCAAGAAAGGGGCATCACCAACCAGGCAATCAACCGCCGGGTAGCAAAGACCCTTCCCTGGACATCGGGCGCTACTTTAGCTTGCCAGATAGCTTGATTGGAACCATTGATGATGGGGATGAAGAACTGCAGGAAAAAACTGGCTATTGCCCAAATGTACAGACTGCGCCCCAAACCTAATAAGAGCTCACCCAGCAGACTGGCGAGGAACATGCCGGTCAGCACTCCGTGCACTCGGCGCTTGGGTCCTCCCCAGGCGCCCATCACCACACCGCCAACCACTCCACCGATTGCCCCCAGCGACTGTACACTGCCGAACACGATTTCATTGTTGCCCGTGCGAGCCAGAATCATGGGTGCAAACACAGCTAGAGCCAGCGAACTGGTCAGATTAAGGACTAAGAAAACAAGCTGGAGACCGAGCAGACTGGGACGTTTAAAGATGTAATGAAAACCGTAGACCGATTCTTTCCATATGCTGCCTTGTGCTTCGCGTCCGGCTGCTGAGGTCTCAGGCTGTGGGATATGCACAAAGAGCAATGCCCCCACGGCGACGACGAAGGTTACGATGTCAATAATCAGGATTCCTGCTAGATCAATAAAGCCTAGCATCGCGCCAGCCAACACCGGGGCAAAGATGCCTGATGCCGACCCGGCCAACTCCATCATCCCATTAGCCCGGGCATACTGTTCTTTGGGCAGCATCATGGTGATGGCTGCCGAAAAGGCGGGCCACTGAAAGGTCTGAAACGTACCCGCAATGGCTGCAGAGAGATACAAATGCCAAATCTGTAAATTGCCTGTGGTATAGAGCACAAGGATGAATACAGTTGTTGCGCCAGCTGCCAGATCGCTGAGTATCATCATCAGCTTTCGATTAGAGCGATCCACTATTGCTCCAGCTAACGGACTCATCAAGACCATAGGCGTGAGGAAGAAGAAACCGACTAATGCCAAAGCTGTGGCCTTGCCTGTAATCTCATAGGCCCAGATTGTCAGAGCAAAGTTGCTCATAGCGGTTCCCAGCAGCGAGAATAGCTGGCCGATCCAGGCGATAGTAAAAGCTCCCATTCCGGTAGGTCTTTGATGTCTGTCTTCCATATACTACCTATCTCCAATTGTCAGTGATTTGCCTTCAATTGAATATTTCCAATATTGTATTCCATTTAGTGTGATCTCAACGACGAATCGCATTCCAATTTTCTGGGACACACGCTTAGACCCTTCGTTTCCAACTCGTATCAGGGAGATCAAGGAGGGGAGATGGAGTACTTTAAAAGCATAATCACGAACGGCAGATGCGGCCTCCGTTGCAAATCCCTGATTCCAGTAATCGCTCCAGAAATCATAGCCAAGTTCGGTTGCTAAAGCTCCTTCCATTTCCAGATGTTCAAGGCCACAATCCCCAATCAAGATTCCCTCAGATTTCAATATTACTGAGAAGAGACCGTAACCGTGTAAGATTTGATGTTCCAGGTTCCTCTGTACCCAATGCTCCATTTGCTTGCGATTGAAAGGGGCGCTATCAAAGGAAGCCATAACCTTTGGGTCAGCGAAGATTTTCAGGAGGTCATCTATATCTGATAAATGCATCAAACGCAAGTACAGGCGCGGCGTCTCAAGCTGTAGTGTATTCATTTAGGTAAGTGTCCTTTAAAAGTCAATTCTTAAGTGGCCTAACGGAAAAGCCACCCGCCGCTGGGTTCCAGTAATTAGTATACAGTATTCAGTTACTGCTCAATGATTGAGTAACAAGTTTAAAGTTTAAGGTTGAAGGTTTAACGTTTTAACCCTAAACATCCTCTCCCCGTCTCCTCGTCACCTGTCCTGCGACCAAAGGAAGGACCGCAGGTCATATCGAAGGACCAAGTCTCCAAGTCAATCCTTATTCAGGCGGACTAACGGCTTGTTAGACAACCCGTTTCTTACTATTCCTGACGACGGGCACTCTTGGGAAAGAACATCGGAACACGCCGCTTATACTCTTTATAGCTCTCGCCAAACCGACGCTCAAGCTCGGGTTCCTCAACAAGCTTCAATTCGAGAACGTTAAATATTATAAACACTGGTGTCCAAACGAAGACCATCGATACAGAATGGAGCAAGAAACCAATCCCGAACAAAAAGGCGAAAACTCCAGTCAACATCGGGTTTCGCGACCAGGCATATGGTCCCACAGTAACAAGTTCCTGGGGAGGGTTGAACGGTACGGGTGTCCCCCTCGCTTTCAAAAACCAAACTACACACCAAACCCAAAATACCAATCCTGATGATAGAAGGACCACTCCAAGAAGCGTATCTATTGGTCCGGAGAGCAATTTTTGAAAACCTAGCGCTCTATCCATATACAGGCTTCCGAAGATTACCAAAAGCAGCATACCGAAAAACACAACGAGCCCAACAGGCGTCAGGATTAATCGAAGGCGCTTAGAACCCGTAGCTACCCTGTAGAACAGTTCGTCAGGTCTCATCTCTCCACTCTTTTCTCTCCTGTTCGCCAAAAGGATGTTACATCTACCCTTTGGGCAAATGGCGCGGGGTTCCAGTATTTAGTCTAAACATATCTCCTAGTCACATCCTCACCCAGTCTCCTCGTCATTAAATCTCCCCCTCACCTGTCCTGAGTGAACCCCGAGCACTTCGCTAAGCCTGTCCTGAGCGAAGCAAGGCGAAGTCGAAGGGCTCTGCAT